>JAJDER010000025.1 GCA_029259725.1 Planctomycetota bacterium
CCGGCAGGCCGCGCGCGCGGCCACGAGCTGATCGACGCTGCGCGCCACCAGGGTCAGCCGGGCGCCCTGGGCGGCGAGCGACTCGGCGATGGCCAGGCCGATGCCGCGGCCCGCGCCCGTCACCAGGGCATGCCGCCCGGCGAGCGGCCCGCTGTCGGTGCCGCCCTCGCCGGGCGCGGCCCTCGGGGTCCGGGACATCAGCCCTCGTACTCGTAGAAGCCGGCCCCCGACTTCTTGCCCAGCTTCCCGGCGGCGACCATGTCGCGCAGGATCTGCGGCGGCTCGAAGCGCGGGCTGGCCAGTTCGGCGTGCAGGTGCTCCGCGATGGCCAGGCGCACGTCGAGGCCCACCAGGTCGGTGAGTTGCAGCGGCCCCATGGGGTGCCGGTACCCGAGGGTCATGGCCTTGTCGATGTCGCCGGCGCTGGCCACCTGCTCCTCGACCATGCGCATGGCCTCGAGTCCGAGCAGCACGCCCAACCGGCTGGTGGCGAAGCCCGGTGCGTCGCGCACCAGGATCGCTTCCTTTTGCAGGCGCTCGGCGAAGGCCTGCGCGTACGCCACGGTGTTCGCGCTGGTCAGGTCGCCCTTCACGATCTCGAGCAGCGTCATGACATGCACCGGGTTGAAGAAGTGGAGCCCGATCACGCGGTCCTCGACGCCCGTGCCCGCCGAGATCGAGCTGATCGAGAGCGAGCTCGTGTTCGTGCCGAGCAGCGCGTGGGCCGGCGCCTTCGCGGCGAACTCGGCGAACAGCGTGCGCTTGAGCTCGAGCTTCTCCGGCACGGCCTCGACGATCACGTCGGCGCCTTCGAGGGCCGCGGCGCGATCCGCGGTGGCCTCGATGCGCAGGAGGATCCGGTCCATCTCGACCTGCTCGAGGCGGCCCTTGGCCACGGCGCGGCCGAGGCTGCCGGCGATCCGGTCGCGGCCGGCGGAGGCCGCCTCGACGCTCGCGTCCACGAGACGCACGTTGCTGCCGGACGCGGCGGCCACGTGGGCGATACCACGCCCCATGGTGCCCGCGCCGATGACGGTCACGGTGTCGAAGCGGAAGTCTGGCACGGGGGGCAACTCCGGGGTCAGGGCACGAGCACGATCTTGCCGAACTGTTCGCGACGACCCATGGCGTCGTGGGCGGCACGGATCTCGGACAAGGGCAGCACGCGGTCCACGACCGGCGTCAGCAGGCCCTTGGCGACCAGATCGACGAGGTGCAGCAGTTCACCGCGACTGCCCATGGTCGAACCGAGGATCGACAAGGACTTGAAGAACACGAGCTGCAGGTTGGTCTCGAGCTTCGGCCCGCTCGTCGCGCCGCAGGTCACCACGCGGCCGCCCTTGGCGAGCACCCTGATCGAGTCGGCGATCGTGGCCTCGCCGACGTGCTCGAAGACGATGTCCACGCCACGCCGGCCCGTGAGCCCGCGCACGGTCCTGGCCCAGGCCGGGTCGGTCACGTAGTTGATCACCTCGTCGGCGCCGAGCGAGCGGGCTTGTTCCAGCTTGGCGTCACTCCCTGCCGTGGCGATGACCCGGGCGTGATGCAGCTTGGCGATCTGGACCGCCGCCGAGCCCACCCCGCTCCCGGCCGCGTGGACGAGCACGTCGTCACCCGCGCGGATGCCGCAGCGGGCCACCAGCATGTGCCACGCGGTGAGGAAGGTCAGGGGGAACGCGGCCGCCTGCTCGAAGCCCAGGTTCTCGGGGATCGGGATCGCGTTCACTGCCGGCAGCGCGGCCTGCTCGGCGCAGCCGCCGTCGGTGGTCTCACCCAGGATGCCGTAGTGGCGGCACAGGTGGTCGTCGCCCGCGGCGCACGAGCCGCAACGTCCGCAGGAGAGGCCCGGAGCGGCCAGCACGCGATCACCGACGGACACGCCGCGCACGGCGTCGCCCACCTTGGAGACCACGCCCGCGAAGTCGCAGCCCGGGATCATCGGCAGCGGGAACTCGTGGCCGGGCACGCCGCGGCGCACCCAGGTGTCGAGGTGGTTCAGGCCCACGGCTCTCACGTCGACCAGCACGTGGTCGGCCGGGCAGGCGGGAGCGGGACGGTCCTCGAGCCGGAGCACCTCGAGATCGCCGTGCTCGTGGATGACGACGGCCCGCACCTCAGCGCCCCTCGAACCGGGGGGCGCGCTTCGCGTTGAACGCCGCGAAGCCCTCCTTGGCGTCGGCGCTCTCGAACAGGCGCTGTTGGAGTTCGCGCTCCAGGGCCTGGTGCTCCGACACGCTCATGTCCAGGCCGCTGACCACCGAGCGCTTGATGTGGCCGACCGCCATCGAGGCCTTGTGCGGCGTGCAGTAGCCCTGGGCCTTCTCGATCACCGCCTCCAGGAAACCCTCGGCGGGCAGGATCTCGTTGACCAGCCCGAGTTCCGCGCCGCGCTCGAAGTCGAAGTTGCGGCCCGACACCATCAGCTCGATGGCCCGCGAGCGCCCGACCAGCCGGGACAGACGCACCGTGCCGCTGGTCCCGGGCAACACGCCCAGCGCGACCTCGGGCAGGCCCATCTTCCCCGCGCCCTGGCGCGCCCAGCGCAGGTCCGCGGCCAGCGCCACCTCGAGCCCGCCGCCCACGGTGTGTCCGTTGAGCGCGGCGACGACCAGCTTGGGGGTCTGCTCCAGGCGGTTCAGCGTCTCGTTGGCGAAGAGGCAGAAGTGGTACTTCCAGGCTGGCGTGACGCGTTCGAGCATCCCGATGTCGGCGCCCGCGCAGAAGAACTTCTCGCCCGCGCCGGTGAGCACGATGACCTGGACGCCGTCGTCGAAACGCGCCTCGACGATGGCCGCGTCCAGCTCCTGGTGCATCTCCAGGCTGTACGCGTTGGCGGGGGGGTTGTTCAGGCTGAACACGGCCACGCCGCCGTGTCGCTGGACGTCGATGAGGCTCACGCGGCGCTCCGGGGCGGGCGGGCCGGGAACAGAACGGGCGGGCCGGCCACCGAGCGAGCGGCGGGCCGGGGGTTCCCCGTCTGGAACCGGTCGGAAAGCCCGGCATACTACCCGGACGCCGCGTCCCGGCCCAAGGGGGGTGTGTGCCCGGCCCCTGCCTGCGGATCGCGCCCCCGGAGTTCCCACGTGAGCCAGCAGGATCCGCCGTTCCCGCCCGCCCTGGTGCCCGGGGAAGTGCGTCACGTCGACCACTCGACCTACGAGCGCGGCTACTACGTGCTGGCGGTGCTGTTCGTGTCGATGCTGCTGCTGACCAACATCATCGGCACTAAGCTCTTCGCCGTGCCCCTGGACATGCCGGTGCTCGGGCCGCTCCTGGCCGCGATCGACGGTCTCGCCCAGCGCCTCTTCGGCGTGCCGTCCAGCGGCTCGCTCACGCTCACCGCCGGCATCATCACCTACCCGCTCACCTTCCTGATCACCGACATCGTGTCAGAGGTCTGGGGTCGCCGTCGCGCCGACGTGATGGTGCTGCTCGGCTTCGGCGCCTCGTTGCTCATGCTGGCCGTGATCTCGGTCGCCGGCGCGCTGCCCCCGTCGGCGATCTGGAACGTGCCCGACGCCTACCACGCCGTCTTTGATCCGAGCTACTTCATCCCGCAGCCCGATGGCACCACGGTGGCCGATCATCGCGCGGCGCAGGCGGCCTACCGGTTCACCTTCGATGCGCCCGGCACGCTGCTCTTCGCCTCGATGACCGCCTACCTGGTGGCGCAACTGGTCGACAATCGGCTGTTCCACTTCTGGCGGCGCATGACCAGGGGCAAGGCGCTGTGGTTCCGCAACAACATGTCGACGGGGCTCTCGCAGCTCGTGGACACGATCATCGTCAACGGCATCTTCCTGCACTTCTACTGGAAGCTGCCGGCCTCGACGATCGCCGCCGTGATCCTCAACGTCTACGCCGTCAAGTTCCTGCTGGCGCTGCTCGACACGCCGTTGTGCTACCTGGGCGTCCACCTCGCCCGACGCTACGCCGAGCGGGGCGGCGTCACCACGACCTGAGTGCAGCGGGCGCGGTACGGCGGGCGCGGCTCAGCCCGCGCTGCGCAGCGTGAAGTGCAGCCGCATGATCGAGCGACGGTCCTCGTCGGCGTCCAGGTGACGATAGACGCTGTCGAAGTCGAGCCACTGGACCTCGGTCAGCTCCTCGCTGGGATGCAGCTCACGCGCGTTGCTGCGCGCGCGATAACCGACCGACCAGTCCACCTCGTCCAGGTCGCCGATCTGCAGGTGGGTGGCGAGTTGGAGATCGACGATCTGCCGGGGCGCGTCGAGCCCGAGGTCCTCACCCACGCTGCGCACGGCCGCCTGGAAGATGGACTCATGCGGCTTCATGACGCCCGTGACCGGCGACCAGAACGAGTCATGCGCCGGTGCGTGTCGCACCATCAGGTACTCGATCTCACGCGCTTCCTGGCGGAAGACGAAGACACGCACGATGTGGAGCTGCTCATGCACGGGGAAAGGTCTCCGGTCGGTCGGGAGGCTCGCGGGCCGAGAGGCCAGCGGTCTCCATCGACCGGGTCGGTTCGGAGACTGAAGATCGACCGGCCCGGTGACTGACGCCGAAGTCCCGCTCGTGACGGTGTGTTCAGTCCGGCCGGTCGGCCGCGAACCCGCTCTCGACGAAGGTCTTGAAGCCCTGGATGGCGGTGCGCTGCATGGAGAACTGCAGGCCGCGCAATCCGCCGAGTTCCTCTCCGCCGCCGGCTCGCCCCGGCCCGCCATGGACCAGGGAGGGCAGCACGAGCCCGGGACCGGTGCCGTACTCGGCCACCCGGCTGCCGCTCATGTAGAGCCGCCCGCTCCAAGGTGCGAGTTCGTGCCCGAGCGTGACCAGGAACTCCTTGTCGTCGCTGAACACCGACGAGACCAGCGCGCCTGAGCCGCGCGCGACCAGCTCGGCCGCGTGGCCGGGGGTGCCGTCATAGGGCAGCACGCTGGCGACCGGCGCGAAGACCTCCTCGCCGTGGAACACGGCGTCGGACGAGTGGTTCGCGAGCAGCAACGTGGGGGCCACGAAGTAGCCGGTCTCGGTCGTGCGCTCCGGACCGCCGATGACCGTCCGGGCCGCCTCGGCGAGCCGCGCGATGCCCGCCTGCACCTCGTCGAGCTGGCCCGCGGTGGTGAGCGGGCCCATGCGCGTTTCGCGCTCGGACGGGTCGCCCACCTTGACGTTGCCGAAGGCCTCGGCGAGGGCCTCGGCCACCTCTTCGGCCCGCTCGGCCGGGACCAGGATGCGGCGCGTGGCGGTGCACTTCTGGCCGGCCTTCTGCGTCACCTCGCGCGCCGTGTCGCGGACGAACGCATCGAACCCCGCGGTGTCGTCCTGCAGGTCGGGGCCGAGGACCGTCGCGTTGAGCGAATCCGCTTCGACGTTCAGGCGGGCGCCGCGCTCGACGAAGGCCGCGTGCCGACGCAGCAGCTGCCCCGTGCTCGACGAGCCGGTGAAGGCCACGTTGTCCTGGGGGCCGAGGTGGTCGAGCAGGTCGCCCGCCGAGCCCGCCAGGAACTGGAACGCGCCCTCGGGCAGCAGCTCGCGCTCGATGATGATGTGCGCGATGGCCTCGGCCATCATGGCCGTGGGAGTCCCCGGCTTCTCGAGCACCGGCACCCCGGCCAGCAGCGAGCAGGCCAACTTCTCCAGCATGCCCCAGGCCGGGAAGTTGAACGCGTTGATGTGCACGCCGAGCCCGCGACGGCTGACCCACACGTGCCGACCCTGGAAGCGCGGACTCCGCCCGAGCGCCTCGCCCTCGCCATCGGGCAGGAACGGCGTGTCCGGGAGCGCCGCCGCGAACCCGGCGTAGGCCGTGAGCGTGGCCGTCGCCCCGTCGATGTCGAACTTGGCGTCCCCGCGCGTGTTGCCGGCATTGCGCACGCCGAGCTCGATCAGGGCCTCGCGCTGCTCGTGCACGGCAGCCGCCACCGCCCTCAGGCTCTCGGCACGCTGGGCAAAGGACATCGCCCGCAGGGCCGGGCCGCCCAGCTCCCGCCCGTGACGCACGGCCTCGCCCAGGTCCAGCCCGCTCGAGCTCGCGTGGGCCAGGACCTCCTCGGTCGTGGGGTTCACGAGGGCGGTGCCCTCACCGGCGCCCGACTGCCAGCGGCCGGCGAGGTAGCTCTGGAGGGTGGTCATCGGAACGGCTCCCACGGGGTCATCGTCGAGCCGCGGATCGTAGCGCAGTCACGGGAAGGGACACCACACGGCTGCGGGCGCGGAGAGCTCTCCCCGGTCGAGGTCGAAGGCCTGGGCCACGACCCGGAAGGGCACGCCCGGCGAGGGCACGGACAGCGACCAGAGCAGCCGCCCGTTACCATCGGCGGTGATCCACTCCTCGTAGGCGCTCGCGCTCACGAGCAGGTCGGGATAGACGGCCGCGGGCGGCGCGGGCATCGACGGCACCACGTCCAACGGCCAGGCGCCCTCGACGCCGAGCAGCAGCAGCACCACGCCCCCGGGCGTCGCGTTGCCCAGCACGAACTCGATCGGGCTCCCGCCGGCGACCAGATCCAGCTCCGGTGCCGTGGCGTCGATGCAGATCGGTGGGGTGGTGCCGGGGAACACGAGCAGCCCGGCCAGGTCGGCGCTGGTGCTCGCACTGTCCACCGGGTCGAGGCCCAGTGCCGTGCCGTCCACGGGCGAGCGCCCCAGCACCACGCCGTCGAGCACGGCGAGCGACCCGCCGTTGCGCGTCGAGAGCACCGTCGGGCCGATCTTCTGCCCGTTGAAGAACAGGTGCGGCACGCCGTCCTCCAGGCTCGGCACCGGCTGCACCGGCTCGAAGGTCCCGCCCGCCGGGTCGAGCTCGAGGGCCTGGAGGTCGCCGAGCCCCGTGATCGCCGCGCCCGCCGGCGTGAGCAGGCCGACGTTCGACACGAGGGCGTCCACGCGCTCGCGATCGAGCACGATCACGGCACAGCCGTCGTCCACGTCGACGATGTCGTAGTTGCTGTTGAAGAGCATCCGCGCGGCGGGCAGGCAGACCACGCCCTCATCCTCCAGCGCCGTGCCGTTGACCCACTCGGTGCTGCGGAACGAGAGGAACACGTTGCCGATCACGTCCTGCGTGAACGCATCGATGTCCACGCCGCCGCCGTCGGGGTCGGAACCCGGACCGAGGGCACGCAGGACCAGTTGCTCGGGCAGGAACAGCTCGACCTCGTACGAGCCTCCGTCGTCGCTCCGATGCAGCAGGAACAGCGAACCGTCGAGGGCGCCGTGCCCGTCGTCGTCGCTCCACTCGTCGGCGCCGGCCCAGCCGTTCTCGGTACTGAGCACCAGGCGCCCTCGGTGGAGTCGTGCGAAGGGCGGCGAGGCGCGCTTGTAGCCGAGGGCGTCGATCTCATCCCAGTCCGGCGGCCAGAACTCCCCGTCCCCCTGCTGGTCCTCGAGCAGCGCCGCGATCTCGGTGCCGGCCAGGGCCTTCACCGCCGACGTCCCGGCGCGGGGGATGGTCCAGCCGATGCTGGTGTCGTCCAGCCGCCCGAGCGCGCTGATCGGAGTGGTGCAGACGGCGCCGCCATCGGCGGTGAGCACCGGCGCGTCCGCCACGAACGCAAGGCTCCACGTCGCCATGGGTGGAAGGCCGACGCTGCCCTCGGTGGCGACCGCACCGCCGGGGCCGTCGAGGGGCGGGACTTCGCCGACGAGCGGCGGCGGCGGCCCGATCGGCGGGACCAGCGGCCCATCACCCGGGTCGCCGAGCGCCGCGGCGAGAAGGGGAGCGAGCAAGGCCACGCGCAGCGGATCGCGCCGACGCGCGGGGGCCAGGACGGACGAGCAGGGTGACATGGGGTCTCCGGGGATGCAGGGGGGACGGGAGCGACCCACGCACCCGGATCGTCGGCGCCGACGCGCGACCGTTACGTGCCACCTGGATCCGACCCGACCGACGCCTATGATCGGGGCTCGTCCTCCCGGGAGTCGTCCGATGAACGTCCGTGTCCTCCTCCTCGGCCTCGGCCTCGCCGCCGTCGCTTGCTCCGGCCCGAGCGGTCGCACCATCACGCCGACCGAGTTGGCGCGCCTCGAGGCCCAGGCGCCGCGCGCCGGGTCGGCTCCCGCGGCCGCCACCGGCACACAGCTCATGGCGCGCGACTCGGCGGGGTCGCCGTCCACGAGCTCGGAGAGGCCCGGCGCGGAGGCGGGGGAGCCGGTGTCGCGGGACGACATCGACGAACGCGCGGTGAAGCTGCAACGTCGGCGCGAGGATCACGTCCATGCGCTCGAGAAGCTGGACCGGACGCGGATCCAGGTCGACCTGGAACAGGAGATCGCCGAGGCGAACGAGCAGCTCGCCTTGGACGGCGCGACGCACGAGCACGCCCAGGCACGTGAGGCCCTGGAGCACTTCATGGGAGTGGAACGCGACCTCCGCCTGCGGCAGTCCAGTCTGGAGCTGCGCGCGGCGGCGGATGGGCTGCTCGAGACGCGTGAGGAACTCGCGCAGCTCGAGATGATGTACGGCGCTTCCGACCTCGGGGATGCGACGGCGGAGATCGTGCTCCTGCGGACGCGGCGCCGGCTGGAGCGTGCCGAGCTGCGGCATCGACTCTCCGAGGAGCGCCATGCCGAGTTGCGCGACGTCGTGTTGCCCAGGGAGCGCAGCGACCTGGAGGTCGAGCTCCACGAGAAGGTCGTCAAGCTGGCCAACGCCCGACTCTCCCAGGAGAAGGGCGTGATCGAGCGCGAGGCTCGCCGTCGTGACCTCGGGCGCGAGGAGCTGGATCTGCAGCGTTCCCTGGAGGACATCGAGCGGGAAGCGGTTGCCTTGGGCAAGGATCGCGCGGAGTGGGAGCTCTCCCTCCGCCGGGGGCCGTGATCGTGCGGAGACAGGGGGCCATCGGGAGGTGCATGGGCACGCTGCTGGCGATCGCGCTCGTGCAGGGATCGCTCTCGGCCCAGGACGGCGGCACGACGGGTGGGACCGGCGCGACCGGGGTGTCGGACCCGGGGACCGAAGCCGGGGAACACGTGCCGGTCGAGGTCGATCCGGTCGAGGCGGCGCGTGCCGCCGGCGTCCGGCTGCTGGTCGATCTGAGGCCCGAGGAGGTGCTCGAGGCGGCGCGCCACGGTGCGGCCGGTGAGGACGCGCCCTTGCCCGCGCCCGAGGCCATGGCGGGGACGATCCGCCGCGGCGTCGGTTTCCTGAGGCAGGTCCAGCAGGAGGACGGCAGCTGGGGCGGGTGGACCGATCCGAAGCCGATGGACGACTGGTGGACCAACATCTACACGCACAAGGCGTGGATCATGGCCACCACGGGCCTCGTCAGCATGGCGTTGCTCGAGGAGCCGGCGTCACCCGAGGGGGACGCGGCGCTGCGGCGCGGCGTCACCTACATGCTCGAGGCCGAGATCCCCAAGCGGCCCGCGGACTGGGACACCGACAACACCTGGGGCCTCGTCTACGGATTGCAGGCGCTGAGCGAGGTGCTCGCCCGCCCCGAACGCGTCTCCGTCTTCGCCGCGCCCGAGGACGTGGCGGCGTTCCAGGCGGCCGTGACCACACGCTGTGCGTTGTTCGTCGAGGAGCTGGGCAGGTACCAGACGCCGAGCGGGGGCTGGGGCTACTACGACTTCGAGACGCTCGCGAAGCGGCCGTCCTGGGCGACGAGCTTCCAGACCGCGGTGGCACTGATCGCGCTGCTCGAAGCCCAGGCCGTCGGTGTCGAGGTCCCGCGTGACATGATCGTCGCCGCGCGCGACGCACTGGTCCGGTGTCGACTGCCGAACGGCGCCTACAGCTACAGCGTCGAGGCCGTGCCCTACATGGGCATGGAGTGGATCGACAACGTGAAGGGCAGCCTCTCGCGCATCCAGGTCTGCAACCTGGCGCTCGTGCTCGTCGGACATGGCGAGGTGACGCGCGCGGACCTGCGCACCGGGCTCGACCAGTTCTTCGAGCACCACAGGTTCCTCGACGTGGCCCGCAAGAAGCCGGTGCCGCACGAGGCGTACTACCTGAACTCGGGGTACTTCTACTACTTCGGACACTACTACGCCGCGCGGGTCCTGGAGCTGCTCGATCCGGCGGACCAGATCATCTACGCGGCGCGCCTCGCGCGCGAGGTGACCAAGACGCAGGAGGTCGATGGGTCCATGTGGGACTACCCGCTCAACGCGTACGACCGGCCCTACGGCACGGCCTTCGGCGTGATGGCCCTGCACCGCACGCTGGCCGCGACGCGCACCGACCAGCCGGCCGATCCACCGGTCGGCGCGAGGGAGTCCCGGTGACCCTGCCGCCGGCGGCCCTGCTACCGGTCGCCGTCGCCTTGGCTTGAAGGCTCGCCCGCGGCGTTGCCCGCGCGGTTGCCGGCGCCCTTGGACCCTCCGCCCGACGGAGTGCCCTCGGCCGCGGGCGGCAGCTCCGGCTCGCCGTTCCCGGTCCACACGAGGCCGAAGGGCGTGGCGACGTATCCGGCCTTCACCGGCGTCGGGTCGTTGGCCTCGCTCTCGAGTTCCGACCAGAGCCTCTCGACCTCACGGAACTTGTGGAAGATCGGTTCGACCATGCCGATCGTCGTGACGTCGTCGAGGCCGATCGTCCGGGCCGTCCAATCGAGCAGGAACGCGCCGCCGCCGATGAGCAGCGCGCCGACCAGGGTCACGCCCAGGAAGAAGCCCAGGCCGCGCGCCAGGCCGGCGAGGAAGTTGACGGCCACCAGTCGGCGCTTGCTGCCCAGGATCTGGAACAGCCCGTTGACCTCGGCGGCGGTGTTCGTGAGCAGGCGATCCCGGACCTCGGTCAGACGCTCCTCGAGCGACTGCGCCTCCTGCTCGAGTCGGACGCGCTCCGGCTCGGTGCGTTCGGCGGCGGACTCGGCAGCGGACTCGGCAGCGGGCGGCGTCGGCGCCGCGGTCGTCGACGGCGACTTGCCCGCGGCAACCGGATCGCTCGCCGGAGCGGATCCGCCCGGAGAGGGTGTCGACTTCGCATGTCGGCGGCCGCGTCCCATGGGTTCATGATGACCGGAGCCGGCCGTCACACAAGCGGCCGAGTTGCCACCCGGGTCGAGGTCGGGCTCGCGCTCAGCCCAGCAGACGCTTCCGCAGCAGGGCCAGATGGGCCGGGGTCGTGCCGCAGCAGCCTCCCAGAATGGTGGCGCCGAGGGCCGGCCAGCGCTCGGCCTCGTCGACGTAACGCCCGGCGGGCCAGTCCGTCTGGCCCTCGAAGAGCGCATTGCCATAGGCGCCGAAAGTGAGGGCAGGCGGGTCCGTCGGCGGGTCGAACACCGGGCTCGGCCCGGGCGTCGGCGAGGGATTCGACGCGGGAGTCGACGCGGGCGTCGGGGGATGACTCGCGAGGTGCTCCAGCGCGGCGGTGATCCGGTCGGCCGGCGTGCAGTTGATCAGGAAGGCCTCGGCACCGACGGCGAAGGCTGCGTCTCGCGCACGGAGCAGGCTGTCCTCGTCGAAGGCGTTCCCGTCGGGGCCGAAGGTCACGGCGGACCAGACCGGAAGTCCCGTGGCGACCGCGGCGCGCGTGGCGGCGATCAGCTCGCGCAGCGTCGGCATGGTCTCGACCAGGAGCAAGTCGCAGCCGGCGTCGGCGAGCACCTCGGCGAGTTCGGCGTGCTCGGCGGCGAGGGCCGCGTCCCCGGGCGTGAGGTCGGGGCGGAAGCAGTCCTCGAGGGGCGCCAGCCCGCCGGCGACGCGTCCGTGCCCGACGGCTTCGACCGCCGCGCGACAGAGTTCGGTGGCGAGCCGGGCGAGTTCGTCGTGGCGTCCGGCCCAGGGCGTCTGCGCGAGCGAGCGCCTGCGGGTGCGGAAGGTGGCGGTGGTGTGCACGTCGGCGCCGGCCTCGGCGTAGTCGCGGTGGATCGCGGCGACGATCTGTGGCGCTTCGGCCAGGGCGCGCGCGGTCCACGCCGGTGCGGGCAGTGCGACACCCCGCGCCTCGAGCTCGCTGCCGAGCGGGCCGTCGAGGAAGACCAGGCTCACCCGCCGCTCTCCGCGGCCCGGTCGTAGACCACGTGGCCGTCGAACACGGTGAGCTCGACCTCGATCCCGACCATGCTCTCGGCGGGCACGGTCATGAGGTCGTCCGAGAGGATCACGAAGTCGGCTCGCTTGCCCAGGGTGATGGAGCCCTGTTCGTCCTCGACGAAGGCGGCCATCGCGGGCCAGAGCGTGAGGTGACGCAGGGCCTCGGCGCGCGTCATGCGTTGGTCGGGGTACCAGCCGCCGGGCGGGGTGCCGGCCTCGTCCCGACGCGTGACGGCCGCGTGGAAGCTGGCGATGGGGTCGGGGCGCTCGACCGGGGCATCCGTGCCCCCCGGGATGATCACGCCCGTGTCGAGCAGCGCGCGCCAGGCGTAGGCGCCGCGCACGCGCTCGCTCCCCAGCCGCGCCTCGGCCCAGGGCATGTCGGAGGTCTGGTGCAGGGCCTGCATGGAGGGAATCACGCCCATCCGGGCGAAACGCGGGATGTCCTCGGGCGACAGGACCTGGGCGTGCTCGATGCGGAACTGCGGCTCGGCCACGGCGCGGTCCTGCACGGGGACCTCGGCCAGGGCCTGTTCGAACAGGTCGAGCACGCGCCTGTTGCCGGCGTCGCCGATGGCGTGGACGCAGACCTGGAAGCCCTGCCTCAGCGAGGCCGCCGTGATCTCGTGGATGGTCTCGTCGGGGAGCACCTGCAGGCCGCGGTGGTGGGGCTCGTCGGAGTAGTCCTCGAGCAGCAGGGCTCCGCGGGAGCCGAGCGCGCCGTCCACGTAGAGCTTGATGGCGCGCACCGCGATCAGGCCGTTGCCGGTGAGATCGTCGGTCGGGTAGGGCGACGGGCGGCCGGCGAGCGCGGCGGTCAGTTCGTCATCGCCCGGCGTGAGCATGACGTGGTTGCGCAGGGTGAAGGCACCGGCGCGCGCGGCCTCGGCGTAGAGCTGGATGACGTCATGCCTCACTCCGGCGTCGTGGATCGAGGTGACGCCCTGTCGGTGCAGGCCTGCGATGCCGAGTGCCAGGGCTTCGCGGCGGCGGTCGTCGTCCTCCGTCTCGGGGATCGCGCTCGTGACGAGCCCGATGGCGTTGTCGATGAGGACGCCCGTGGGGCCGGCTGAGTCGGTCAGCACGCGTCCGCCTTCACCGTCCCAGCGCAACGCGGCGCGTGAGCCGTGGCCCTGGAGCACGGCGGCTGCGTCGAGCGCGCGCGCGTTGGCCAGCAGCGCATGCCCGTCCACACGGCGCACGGCCACGGGGTGATCCGGGACGACGCGACTCAACGCCTCGTGGTGCGGGAAGTCGGTGACGTCCCAGTCGGTCTGGTCCCAGCCGCGGCCGGTGATCCAGGTGCCGGCGGGCTGCTCGCGCGCGGCGGTGGCGATGCGCGCGATGACGTCGGCGTAGCTGACCGTGCCGACCAGATCCACCTCGAGTCGAGCGAGCCCGTAACCGAGCAGGTGCATGTGCGCGTCGGCGAAGCCGGGATAGGCGGCGCGGCCGCTGAGCTCGACGACCTCGGTGCCCGGGCCGATCCAGGCCTCGACGTCGGCTTCGTCGCCCACGAAGACGATGCGGCCGTCGCGGGCGGCGACGGCCGAGACGCGGGGCCGGAGGTCATCGACCGTGTGGATCACTCCGCCGCGCAGCACCAGGTCGGCCGCTCCACTCGCCGCCGCCGGACCTGCCTCCGACGGACCCGGCCCGCGACATGCGGAGAGTGCGCCGAGGCCGACGAGCGCGAGCAGCAGGACTTGCACGACCCCGCGGGCCCGGGCCCGGGCGCGGGCCGAAGAGCGGGTGCGAGTCAGCGGGTGACCGTCGGGGCGCATGGGGGGTCTCCGGAAAACAGCATCTTGCCACGCAGCGGGCCCTGCTTGACGCGCGTCTGGGTCAAACGTATGTTTCAAACGAACGTCCCACCCGAACGTTCCACCCGAACGTCGCCTGGCCCCAGGAAGCGACTTCGCCATGACCCGCAAGACCACGCAGGATCGGCTGCTGGATGCGGCCGAAGAGCTCTTCGCCGTCCAGGGCATCGCCGCCGTGTCGCTGCGCCAGATCACCAGCGAGGCCGGCGCGAACCTGGCCGCGGTGCACTACCACTTCGGGTCCAAGCGCGACCTGGTGCTGGCCGTCTTCAAGCGACGCATCGAGCCCATCAACGCGGAACGCCTGCGCCGCCTCGACGCCCTGCAGGCGGCCGCCGACGCGCCGGTCCTCGAGGACCTGTTGCGCGTCTTCCTCGAGCCGGCGCTGGCCTTCGTCGCGGAGGGCCCGCGCACCTTCTTCCAACTCGTCGGCCGCGCCCACGCCGAGCCGGACGAGGCGCTCAAGCTCGATCTCATGTCCAACTTCGGTGAGGTCGCGCGCCGCTTCCTCGACGCCTTCTGCGCCGCGGTGCCCGAGGTCGCCCGCGACGAGATGACCTGGCGCCTGCACTTCCTGGTCGGCTCGATGGTGCACCTGCTGATCAACGAGGTCGCCCTGGTCGTCATCAGCCAGGGAGACTGCGATCCGAGCGATCCCACCGGGAGCGCCCTCGAGCGGCTCGTCGCCTTCGGGGCGGCTGGCCTCCGCGCGCCCGTCCCGGAGTCGGTCCGATGACGGCGCGAACCGGCGCGCCCCGCGCGACGTGCGCCTCGCGCGCCCTGGGCTCGGGCGCGACGCGCTCCTCGGGCGTGGCCCGTGTCGTCTCCGCGAGCGTGCTGGTGGCCATGGTCCAGGCCCTGCTCCTGGCCTGCTCGTCCGCGCCGGACCTGGGCGCGGTCCCGCTGCACTTGACCGTTCCCGAGGACTGGGTCGCCGCGTCCGGGTCGGCGGGAGGCGCAGCGACGGGCGACGTCATCGGGCTGCGTGACGACTGGTGGAACGCCCTCGGGGACCCGCGCGTGGACGCCCTCGTTCGCGAGGCCCTGCGCTTCAATCCGGACCTGCGCGCCACCGCCGCGCGCCTGCTGCGTGCCGACGCCGACGCGACCATCGCGGGCGCCGACCGCAAGCCGCAGGTGGACCTGGAACTGCAGCGCCGCCGTGCCAAGAACACCTTCATCGGACTGCCGGTGCCTGGCGAGGACGGTGATGTGCTGGTCTCGCGTTCGACGCAGTACAGCCTCCAGCTCGGCGTGAGCTGGGAGCTCGACGTGTGGGCGCGGTTGGCCTCGCGCGAAGCCGCGGCGCTGGCGCAGGTGGGCGCGGCCGAGGCCGACCTCGCCGCCGCGCGACTCTCGCTCTCGGGGCTCGTGGCGCGCGGCTGGTTCAGCCTGCTCGAGGCGCAGAAGCAACAGGACCTGGCCCGTTCCATCCGTGATTCCTGGCTCGACACCGCGACTTTCGTGCGCGCACGCTACGCCCGCGGGCTGCGCTCGCCGCTGGATCTGCACATCATCGAGGCCAACCTCGCGGGGGCGGAGGCGGTTCTCGATGAGCGGCGTCGTCAGCGCGACCTGGTGGCGCGCGCGGTCGAGGTGCTGCTCGGGCGTTATCCGGCGGCCGAGCTCGAGGCCGCCGGGGAGTTCCCCGCCCTGCTGCCGCCGGTGCCGGCCGGTGTTCCCGCATCCATCGTGCGGCGTCGCCCGGACCTGGCCGCGGCGGAGCGCCGTCTGGCCGCATCCGAGTTCGACGTCGCCGCGGCGGAGGGCGACCTGTACCCGCGCCTGGCGCTGACCGGGACCGGCGGGGGCGTCAACGATGAGTTCGAGCACCTGCTCGACGCGGACTTCTTCGCCTGGGACCTGGTCGCGTCCGTGGTCCAGCCGATCTACCAGGGTGGCCGGCTGGCTGCGGCCGTGGATCGGGCCGAGGCCCAGGCCGCCGTCGCGCTCGAGTCGTTCACGGCGTCGGTGCTGGCTGCCTATGCGGAGGTCGAGGGCGCGCTGACCGATGGCGCCAGCCTCGCGCGGCAGGAGCGGCATGTGGCCACGGCGTTCCGCGAGTCGATGGCGGCCGACCGCCTGGCGCAGGAACGCTACGAGCGAGGCGTCACCGACCTGCTCTTCGCCCTGGAGACGCGGCGTGATCGGAACGCGTCCGAGATCACCTTGATCGAACTGCAACGGCGCCGCGTGGACGCGCGCATCGACCTGCACCTGGCCCTCGGGGGCGGTTTCGAGGCGCCCCTCGAGGTGCGCGACGTCGCGTTCGTCGGGCGTGCGACCGAGACCGAGACCGAGAAGGCGGAGACCGGCGCCGCGTCGGCAAGCGACCAGCCATGACCGACATGACCACCACGCCCCGCGGGCCGCTGCCCTGGCTGCTGCCGATCCTGCTGCTCGCCGCCGGGGCCGTCGCATCCATCTGGATCCTCGAGCACCCGGTGGAGGTCGAGAATCGCGAAGTCGTGCCGCCGCCTCCGCTGGTGCGCGGCGTCGAGGTGCGCACCGTCGACGTGCCGCTCGTCGTCGAGAGCGAGGGCACGGTGAGGCCGGCGCGCGAGACGACGTTGGTGGCCGAAGTGGCGGGGCGCGTGGTCTGGATCGACCCGGGGCTGGACGAGGGCCGGTTCGTGGACGAGGGTCAGCCCCTGTTGCGACTGGACGCGCGCGACCACGAGCTGGCGCTCATCGGTGCGCGAGCCGAGGTGGCGGCGATGGCGTTGCGCGTGGCCACCGAACGCAGCGAAGCCGACGTGGCCCTGGTGGAGTGGCAGCGGCAGGGGCGCGACGGCGAGCCCGACCCGCTCGTGTTGCGGAAGCCCCAGCTGGCCGAGGCCGAGGCGCGCCTCGCCGCCGCGAGGGCCGGCCAGGACCAGGCCGAACTCGATCTCGAGCGCACCACCATCCGCGCGCCCTACGACGCGCGCGTGGTCACCCGCGCCGTGGACCTGGGCACGTGGGTCGGGCGCGGCACGGCCGTCGCACACGTCTACGGGATCGCGCGGCACGAAGTCGTGCTGCCCGTGCCCGACCGCGATCTCGCCCATCTGCCCGGCCTGATCGACGCCGGGAGGCGCGGTGCCGGGGCGGGCGCCGCGGACGGCGCTGAGGAGGGTGCCGAGGGCGCCGAGAGTGCGGGCGTCGACGTGCTCTTCTCGGCCGACTTCGCGGGACGCCACCACGAATGGGCCGGGCGCGCCGAACGCCTGCAGGCGCGGATCGATCCGCGCTCGCGCATGGTGCAGCTGGTGGCCGTGGTGGAGGACCCCTACGCCGCGACCGACGGCAGCCTGCCCTTCACCGCCGGGCTCTTCGTCCACGCGCGGATCACCGGTCCGGTGGCTTCGGGCGTGGCCGTGGTGCCGCGCTCGGCGCGTCGCGATGACGGGACGCTGCTCGTCGCGGTGCCGGTGGATCCGGGCGAGTTGCAGCTGGCGTCCGAGCGCGACGACCGCGCCGAGGGTGTCGTCGCGCGTCTCGAGTTCCGCGCTGTCGAGCTGCTCCGCCGTGAGGGCGAGCGGCTCCTGATCCAGCGCGGGCTGGCTCCCGGCGAGTTCGTGATCGTCTCGCCGATGAGCGCGCCGGTGGAGGGCATGCTCGTGCGCGTCACGATGGAAGCTTCGCCATGAAGCGGCTCACGGCGTTCTTCGCCGGGCACGGCGTGGCCGCCAACATCCTGATGGCGGCACTCCTCGCCGGCGGCCTCCTGACCCTGCCCGACGTGAAGCAGGAGGTCTTCCCCGAGATCGACAGCGGCATCATCACGGTGACCGTCGAGTACCGCGGTGCCACGCCGGTGGAGGTCGAGGAGGGCGTCTGCATCCGCATCGAGGAAGCGGTCCAGGGCATCGAGGGCGTCAAGCGCGTCACTTCGCGAGCCGTGCAGAACGTCGGCGTGGTCAGCATCGAGGTGCTCACCGGCGAGGACGTGCGCGTGGTCCTCGATGACGTGAAGACCGCGGTCGACGCCATCGACACCTTCCCGGACGAGACCGAACAGCCGGTGGTCTCGGAGTTCGAGACGCTGCGCCAGGTGATCAACGTCGCCGTCCACGGGCAGGCCGGGGAGCGCGTGCTGCGGCAGCTGGCCGAGCGCGTGCGCGACGAGTTGTCGGCGCGGCCCGAGATCACCCAGGTCTCCCTGTCGAACGTCCGACCCTACGAGATCTCGATCGAGGTCAGCGAGGACGACCTGCGTCGGCACGGGCTGAGCATCGACCAGGTCTCGACGGCGGTGAAGCGCGCATCCCTGGACCTGCCCGGCGGGTCGGTGAAGACCCTCGGCGGCGAGATCCTGCTCCGTGCCAAGGGCCAGGCCTACGTGCGGCGCGACTTCGAGGACCTGGTGGTGTGGACCCGGGCGGACGGCTCGCGGCTGCTCCTCTCCGACGTGGCCGAGGTGATCGACGCGTTCGAGGACACCGGGCTCTCGTCGCGCTTCGACGGCGAGCCGACGGCCATGGTCCAGGTCTACCGGGTGGGGGACCAGAGCGCGCTCGACATCGCCGATGCGGTCGTCGAGTGGTGCGAGGGCGCCCAGGACGCCATGCCGCCGGGCATCACGCTCACTCCCTGGCAGAACGACGCCTCGATCCTGCGCAGCCGCGTGGACCTGCTCGTGCGCAACGGGCGCACGGGGTTGCTGCTCGTGTTCGTGTGCCTGGCGATGTTCCTGCGGCTCAAGCTCGCCTTCTGGGTGACCATGGGCATCCCCATCGCGTTCCTGGGCGCGGTCTGGATGATGCCGCTGCTCGACGTGTCGATCAGCCTGATCTCGTTGTTCGGGTTCATCGTCGCGCTGGGCATCGTGGTCGACGACGCGATCGTCGCGGGTGAGAGCATCTACACGACCTACGAGGACGGCGCGTCCGGGCTCGACGCGGCCGTGCGCGGCGTGGGCAAGGTGGCCGTGCCGGTGGTCTTCGCCGTGCTGACCACCGTGGCGGCGTTCACGCCGCTGCTCGGCGTCGAGAGCCGGCTGGGCTCGTTCATGGGAGTGATCCCGAAGATCGTCATCCCGGTGTTGCTGCTCTCGCTGGTGGAATCGCTGCTGATCCTGCCCCACCACCTGTCGCACCTGCGGCACGACGTCGTGCGCAAGGCGGCCCGGTTCTCGCCGCTGCGGCTTTGGGAGCACGTCCAGGGCGTGGTGACCGGCGGACTGCGCTGGTTCGTGCAGAAGGTCTACGCGCCGGTCCTCGACCGCGCGCTCGCCTGGCGCTACGCGTCGGCGGCCTTGGGGATCGCGACCCTGGCCGTCACGCTGAGCCTGTTCGTGTCGGGGCGCGTGCAGTTCTTCTTCTTCCCGCCGGTCGAGGCCGACAACGTCGTCGCGCTGCTCACGCTGCCGTCGGGGACCACCGAGGAGACCACCCGGGAGCAGATCGAGCGCATCGTCGCCGCCGCGGACGAGGTCGAACAGCAGCTGCGCGACGAGGGACTCGGGGGCGCCTTCCGGCACGTGCTGGCGTCGGTGGGGAACCAGCCGTTCCGCGCCGACCAGTCCCGAGGCAACGGCCAGCTCGCGCCCGCCGCCGATCGACACCTGGGCGAGGTCAACATCGAACTCGTCCCCGCCGAGGAGCGTGGCATCGGCAGTCAGGCGATCGCGAGCCGCTGGCGCGTGGCCACGGGCTCGATCCCCGACGCCGTCGAACTCATGTTCACGACCAACCTGTTCTCCACCGGCGAGGACATCAACATCGAGCTGGTCTCGGAGGACATCGACGGGTTGCGCTCCGTGGCCACCGGCCTGAAGCAGTCCCTCACCGCGTACCCGGGCGTGAACGACATCACCGACACCTTCCGCGAGGGCAAGCGCGAGGTGCGCCTCGACATCACCCACGAGGCGGAGGCCTCGGGCCTGCGGCTCGCGGATCTCGCGCGCCAGGTGCGGCAGGGGTTCTTCGGCGACGAGGTCCAGCGCATCCAGCGCGGCCGCGACGACGTGCGCGTGATGGTGCGCTACCCTGACGCCGAGCGCCGCTCGCTCGGGGATCTCGAGGCCATGCGCGTGCGTCTGCCCGACGGCGCCGAGGTGCCCTTCGAGACGGTGGCCACCGCGACCCTCGACCGCAGCGAGGCCGTGATCCAGCGCGCCGACCGCCGCCGCAGCCTGAACGTCACCGCCTCGGTGGACCCCGAGCTGGGCAATCCCGACGAGATCATCGCGGAACTCGAGGCCACGGTGCTGCCGCGCCTGTTCGCCGACAACCCGGGCGTGAGCTACCGGCTCGAGGGTCAGAAGCGGCAGCAGGAGGAGACCAACCAGGGCCTGTTCCGCGGCTTCCTGATCGCGCTGGTGCTGATCTACGGCCTGCTGGCGATCCCGTTCCGCAGCTACCTCCAGCCGCTCGTGGTCATGCTCGCGATCCCGTTCGGGATCGTCGGCGCGATCTGGGGCCACATGCTCAACGGCATGGACCTGACCATCCTCTCGCTGTTCGGCATGGTCGCGCTGACCGGCGTGCTGGTGAACGACTCGCTGGTGATGGTCGACTGGGTCAACACGGAGCGCGCGCGCGGCACGCCGCTCGACGAGGCGCTGCGTCATGCCGGGCGCGTGCGCTTCCGCCCGATCCTGCTCACCTCGCTGACCACCTTCCTGGGCCTGTTCCCACTGCTGCTGGAGAAGAGCCTGCAGGCGCAGTTCCTGATCCCCATGGCCGTGTCGCTCGCCTACGGCGTGATGTTCGCGACCTTCATCACGCTGCTGCTGGTGCCGGTGGGGTACCGGATCCTGGAGGACGTGCGGGGGCTGGCTGGCCTCACGTCGCGCCCAGATCCAGGTCCACGATGATCGGGATGTGATCGCTGGCCTCGCGCGCCAAGGCCATGCGCGAGCGGAACACGTGGTGCGTGCTCACCGGCCCGCGCAGGAAGATCTTGTCCAGCGCGCCCACCGGTTTCCAACTGGGGAACGTGCGGATCGCCTTGGCGCCGATGCCGGTGACGCAACGGAATCCGTCGCGCCCGAGCGAGCCGTAGGGGAGTGCCCCGGCCCAGTCGTTGGTGTCGCCGGCCACGATGACGCGGCTGCCGCGGCGCAGGCCTGACAGGGGCACGCGATCGACCAGCTTCTTCGTCTGCCAGCGGCGCTCCATGCCCGCCAGCCCGAGGTGGATGTTGAACAGGTGCACGCTGTAGCGATGCCCGCGCACCTGGGCGTGCAGCTTGGTGTAGAGCGCGCCGCGTCGTTTCTTCATCGGCAGCGTCAGGTCCACGTTGCGATGCTCGGCGATGGGGTGCCGCGAGAGCGTGGCGTTGCCGTAGCGCCCGACCTTCAGCTTCACGTTCGGCCCGAAGGCGACGTGCGGCATCTCGAGCGCCTCGGCCAGCATCTGCGCCTGGGGGTCGCGGCCCGAGCGCGGCGCGCCGTCGTCGACCTCCTGGAGCAGGACCACGTCGGGCTGGTAGTGCCCCAGCACCGAGGCGATGCGTCCGGGAGCGTAGTGCCGGTCGCGGGCGCCGATGCCCTTGTGGATGTTCCAGATGATGAGGCGCAACTCGCTCTCCCCCTCGCGCGCGCAGCCTAACTCACGGCGAGGTGACCACGAGGACCCGTCCGCGTCCGCGTCCGATGGCATAGCTGCCGGGTGCGCCGGCGGCGAGGTCGGGCGTGCCGTCGCCGTCGATGTCCCCCAGCCCCACGAGGGCGGCACCGAGCCGGTCCTCGGGGTCGGAGCCACCCACCGAGGACCGCGTCTCGCCCGTGGCCCCGGACAGGACCTCGACGCGGCCGGCGTCGGCGGTGCCGCGCGCCGCCACGGCCAGTTCGGGCGCGCCGTCCCCGTCCAGGTCTCCGAGCGAGGCCAGGGTGCGGCCGCGCCCGTCGCCGGGACCGCGGCCGGCGCGCGACCACAGC
>JAJDER010000026.1 GCA_029259725.1 Planctomycetota bacterium
GTCTTCTCGGGCGCCACCGGCGCGACGCTGCTCCAGCTCGACGGGCTGGCCGTGTCCGAGAACGCCGGCTGGTCGGTGGACGGCGCCGGGGACGTCGACGGCGACGGACACGCCGACCTGCTGGTGGGGGCCCCGTTCTCCGACACGGGCGCGGCGCGCCTGCACTCGGGGTTCGATGGCGCGGTCCTGCTGGACATCGCCGGCGCGGGATCGGGCGACGTGTTCGGGCGTGGCGTGGTGGGCCTGGGCGATCTCAATGGTGACGGCCACGGCGACTTCGCCGTCGGCGCACCCCTCGCGGACGACGCGAGCAGCAACGCCGGTTCGGTCACCGTGCTGTCCGGCTTCCCGGTCTGGGCCGACGTCGGCCAGGGGTTGGCCGGCGTCGCCGGTGTGCCGAGCCTGTCGGGCATGGGCACGCTGCTCGCCGGCACGGACGTGGTCTTCTCGCTCGAGTCTGCGGCCCCGTCCAGCAGCGCCACGCTGGTGGTCGGGTTCTCCCTGCTGGGCGCGCCGTTCAAGGGCGGCACCCTGGTGCCCGCCGTGAATCTCCTGCTCGGGGGCCTGCCCACCGACGCGGCGGGCGCGCTGCAACTGAGCGTGCCCTTCCCGGCGGGCGTGCCGTTCGGCTTCACGCTGTGGTTCCAGGCGTGGATCGCCGACGCCGCCGCCCCGGCCAACTTCTCCGCCAGCAACGGGCTGAGCGCGACGGCACCCTGACGCGAGTCGGTCAGCCCAGGACGTCGCTTGCACGCAGCTCCTCGATTTGATGGCCACTGCGTACGCCGCCGCCGCTGCAGGTCCGCGGTCCGCGAGACGTCGGCGCGGTCGAGCCCGGTGCCCTGGGAGCGTGTCTCCTCATTGGTGACTCAGCCACCGATCTCTGCCCGCGAGCCGTCGTACCGTGCGCGTCAGTTCCCGCGCGGCAGCGGCAACCCCGCGCGCTGTCCTCGTCGCAGGAGGCCGAGCCGCCGGTCCCGGGCGACGGCGGGGCCCACGAGGGGGCCCTCACGAGGACGCGGCCGCCGGGCTCGCTTCGCCCTGACGGCCGCGTGATCCGGATGTCCGGTCCCGCGGAGACTACGGCGTGACGCCGAGGATCGCGTTGGTGAGGGCGACGCCGTTGACCGCGGCGGCATCCTGGAGCGCGGTCTGGATCCAGAGCTGGGCGCCGGCGGGCACGCCGCCGGGCATCACGAAGGGCAGGGACAGGGCGCCGGCGCCGTCGGTGCCCAGGGTGATCGTCAGCGCCGGGGCGGGCACGAGCGTGCCACCCTTGAAGGGCGCCGGGCTGTCGGTGAAACCGACGAACATCGCCGCGAGGGCCGAGGGCGCAGCGTTGCTGACGTCGAGCGAGTTGGCGCTGCCGCCGGCGAAAGTGCCGGTACCGGCCAGGGCGGGATCACCGTTCACGCCGGCCAGGGCGTTGCCTTGATCGCTCCAGGCGTTGACCGGGTCGATGGACGTGATCGACACGTTGTCGATGCTCACGTCGAAGTGCGTGAAGCCGAAGAAGAAGCCCGGCACGAAGGTCGTGAACTCGATGCGGTCGATGCCGGACAGCACGTTGGCCCAGGTCGCGCCCGGAGGCAGGATCGGCTCGAAGGTCATCGGGTCCTCCCAGCCCGCGCCGTTCCAGCCGGCGGGGATGGTGGCGGAGGTCGCGTCGATGACGTCGGCGGAGAAGGTGGACCAGGGCATGCCCTGGCCGTCGAGGACGCCGAGCGACTTCCAGACCTGGGCCGGGTTGCCCGAGACGTTGTCGTCGTCGTACAGCATCACGACCAGCTCACGCGGAGCGGGCGTGCCGAAGAAGTGGATCGTGTCGACCAGGAAGTCGATGCTCAGGGTGACGTCGCCCTTGGCGGCGTAGTTACCCAGGAAGGCGGTGTTGCTGTTGTTGCGGGCGGCGATGCCGAAGGTGTCGATCGGGTCCGGGTAGCGGACGCGGTGATCGGGGTTGCCGCCGGTGGGGAGGATCGTGTTGATGCCGTTGATCGACCAGCCGTTGGCGCCGGCGTCGAAGCCGACCACGGCATCGTCCTGGGCCACGGCGGCCGAGCTGGCCAGGGACAGGACGAGGGCGGAGGCGAGGATGCGGTGGAGCGAGGGGCTCATCGGAGGGACTCCTTCTGAACGCCGCCGTCGAGGCGGCCGAGGCTTCTCGGGAGTGATCAACCTACCCCCTCGCGCCGCAGCCAGAGGCTCCCACCCGGATCGCGAAGGCAGAGCGGCATGTGCTCGCGGAACCACGCCTCGTGGAAGGTCTCGAGGTAGGTGTTGCAGAGCTGGATGCGGAAGGCGTCGTTGAACATCAGGAAGGCCCGCAGCAGATAGGCCTCGGTCCAGGCCCGCTGCTCGTCGACCCACTCGCGCGGGTACTCGAAGGGCCAGACGATGTCGTGGAAGTGGACCCAGACGCCCGGCTGCAGGCGGGGCAGGACCTCGAACAGCAGGTGGTTCACGTCGCTGCCGATGCGCGACACGTGGGTCGAGTCGATGAACAGGATGTCGCCGGCCTCGAGCCGCGTGAACTCCTCGAGCGCCACCTCCTGGACGGGGCGCGCCACGAGTCGGATCGACTCGCGGTCACCGGGTCTCAGATTGGAGAGCAGCCGCTCGGTGAAGGGCTCGATGAAGGTGAGTTCCATGCGGCGGTCGAAGTGGCGCTCGTTCACGTCCAGCATCAGGCAGGACGAGTAACCCGAGCCGACCTCCACGATCCGACGCGGCTCGATGTGCCGGAGCATCAGGTACAGGAACAGGCCGTCGCTGTAGCTGAACTGATCGTTGTCGAAGAAGTACCGCAGCCCCGGCTGTTTCTCCGGCGCGAAGGGCTGCTCGGCGTAGAAGCCCCCGCGCTGGAACGTCTCCATCAGCTCCTGCTGCCGCGTCAGGTTGAGGTCCACGGCGGGCAACTCGGGCACGTCCCGGCGGAAGAGCGTGTCGGCGTGGGCGGCCACGTCGGCCGGATCGGCGAAGGGCGAGAAGTAGTGCCCGGGCGGGCGCCAGGTGCGCCAGCGGGCCAGCTCCGCCTCCAGCTCGGCCACGCGTTGCCGGAGGGTCCGCTCGGTCTCGGCGTCCGGGCCCGGGCCGGCGCCGCCCTCAGGGGGCTGATGGCTGTCTGCGTGGGGATCGGGCATGGGGGGCGGACCTCTGCCCGGCACGGGCGCCGTCAGCGCGCCGGGACCAGCCCGTAGACCTGGTCGAGACTGGCGAGCACGCCGCGCGCCTGCAGCTCGGCCAGGGCCTCGTCGAGCTGATCGCGCAACACGGTCTCGCCGCGCGGGAGGGCCAGCGCGTAGCGCTCGTGATCCAGGGCCTCGGCGATGCGCGTCAGCGACCCGCCGCCCTGCGCCACGAGCGCATCGGCGTTGGGCCCGTCCATGACGGCCGCGTCGATCTCGCCGAGCACGAGGCGTTCCAGCGTGGTCAGCTCGCTCTTCGCGCCCAGCTCGAGGTGCGCTCCCGGGATGCGCCTGCGCACGGCGCGCTCCGACGTGGTCCCGAGGCCGGCGGTCACCCGGCGTCCGCCGAGTTCATCCAGGCTCCGCGGTTCGCCCGACCCGACGCGCACCACGGCGACGATCTCGGTGTCGAAGTAGGGCCGCGTGAAGGCGACGCGCTCGGCGCGCTCCGGCGTCACGCCCAGCGTCGCGCAGACCACGTCGACGTGGCCACGCTCGACCGAGTCCAGCAGGCGGTCGAAGGGCATGCGCTCCCAGCGCAGCGGGCGATCGAGCAGGCGGCCGAGGGCCACCATCATCTCCACGTCGCGCCCGCGCGGCTCCCCATCGTCGCCGACGAGAGCGAAGGGCGGGTTCTCCAGATCGCTGGCCACGACGAGCGCCGCGGTCCTGCTCGTCGCGTAGCCCACCGAGCTGCCCCCGGTGGCCGCCCCCTCGGCCGCCGTCCGTCCGGTGGTGGACGACGACGTCGGCGGGTGGATGCAGCCCGTCGCGAGGAACGCCAGGACCGGGATCAGCAGCGCGGGAACGAGGCCTGCGCGCGGACTCTTCATGATCAGCTCTCCGCCATGTGCGGGTAGCCGTGCTCGGTCGGCGGCGCGAAGGTCTCCTTGATCGTGCGCACCGAGGTCCAGCGGACCAGGTTGAGCAGCGAGCCGGCCTTGTCGTTCGTCCCGCTGGCCCGCGCGCCACCGAAGGGCTGTTGCCCGACCACCGCGCCGGTGGGCTTGTCGTTCACGTAGAAGTTGCCTGCGGCATGACGCAGCTTGTCGGTCATGTGCCGCACGGCGTAGCGGTCGGAAGCGAAGATCGCGCCGGTCAGCGCATACGGCGACGTCGTGTCGCAGAGCTCGAGCGTCTCGTCCAGCTTGGCGTCGTCGTAGGCGTAGACCGTGAGGATCGGGCCGAAGATCTCCTCGCACATGCTGGCCGCACGTGGGTCGGCGGTCTCGATCACCGTGGGCTGCACGAACCAGCCGGTGCTGTCGTCGCACTCGCCACCGGACACGATCGAGCAGGCCGAGTCCGCCTTGGCGCCCTCGATGTACTGCTTGCACTTCTCGAAGCTGGCCTTGTCGATCACGGCGCTCATGAAGTGGCTCATGTCGGCGGGGTGGCCCATGCTCACCGTGGCCAGGCGATCCACCAGCCCCTCTCGCACCTGATCCCAGAGCGAGCGCGGGATGTAGGCGCGGCTTGCGGCCGAACACTTCTGGCCCTGGTACTCGAACGCGCCGCGCAGCAGCGCGACCGCGAGCGTCTCGGCGTCCGCGGAGGGGTGCGCGAAGACGAAGTCCTTGCCGCCCGTCTCACCCACGAGGCGCGGGTAGCTCTTGTAGTTGGAGATGTGCTCGCCGACGGTGCGCCACATGGTCTGGAACACGCCGGTCGAGCCGGTGAAGTGGATGCCCGCCAGGTCCCGGTGCGGCAGGGCCACCTCGCCCACCTGGGCGCCCGGGCCCGGCAGGAAGTTGATCACGCCCGGGGGCAGCCCGGCGGCCTCGAGCAACTGCATCAGGTACCAGTTGCTGAAGACCGAGGTGGTCGAGGGCTTCCAGACGACCGTGTTGCCCATCAGCGCCGGCGCGGTCGGCAGGTTGCCGGCGATCGAAGTGAAGTTGAACGGCGTGACCGCGAGCACGAAGCCCTCGAGGTTGCGGTACTCGACGCGGTTCCACATGCCCGGCGAGGACTCCGGCTGCATCGCCAGCAGCTGCCGCGCGTAGGACACGTTGAAGCGGAAGAAGTCGATCAGCTCACAGGCCGCGTCGATCTCCGCCTGGTAGACGGTCTTGCTCTGGCCGAGCATGGTCGCGGCGTTGATCGTCGCGCGCCAGGGTCCCTCGAGCAGGTCGGCGGCCTTCAGGAAGATCGACGCGCGATCCTCGAAGGCCATCCTGGACCAGTCGTGGCCGGCCTGCAGCGACGCGTCGATGGCCTGCTCGACGTGCGCGATGCTGGCCATGTGGCAGCTGCCGAGCGCGTGCCCGTGGGCGTGGGGCTCGGTGACCTCCCGGGTCTCGCCGGTGCGGACGTGTCGCCCGCCGATGACCAGCGGGATCTCGACCGAGGCGTCGTGCAGGGCGCCCAACGCGGCCTTGAGGGTGGCGCGCTCGGTCGAACCGGGGGCGTAGGAGAGGATCGGCTCGTTGCGCGGAGCCGGTGGCGTCAGGATCGCATCGCTCATGGAGCGGGATTGTAGGGCCCGCCCGCGATCGCCGCACGTCCCGAACTGACGCCTTGCCAGATCCTAGACCGACGGCAGCCGGCTGCCGGGCTCGGGCCGGGTGTCGAGAGCGGCGCGGCTCGGGAGCAGCCTGCGCAGGACGCGCCCCAGGTCATCCATGAGCGTGTAGGCCCAGGGCACCACGAGCAGGGTCAGCAGCGTCGAGAACGCCAGGCCACCGGCGACGGTGATGGCCATGGACTGGTATCCGGCGTCACCCGAGTTCCCCGGGAACATGCCCGGCATGGCCATCGGCAGCAGGCCGCAGATGGTCGTGAGCGCGGTCATCAGGATCGGCCGCAACCGATCGCCGCCGCCGCGCAGCAGCGCCTCACGTCGTTCCACGCCCGCTTCGCGCAACCGCTGCACGCGATCCAGGAGCACGATCGCGTTGTTGACCACGATCCCGACCAGCAGGATGAAGCCCACGATGACCATGGCATCGAAGGGCGTCTGGGTCAGCGCGAGCGTGATGAAGGCGCCCACGATCGCCAAGGGCACGGTGAGCAGGATGCACAGCGGCAGGATGATCGACTCGAGCAGGATCGCCATCAGCAGGTAGACGAGCACCAGCGAGAGCATGCCCGCCTGCTGGAACGCGGAGGTGGACTCCTCGAAGCGCTCGCGGCCGCCCTGCTGGCGCCAGGCGTAGCCCTCGGGCAGCGGCACCTGCGCCAGCGCCTGCTGGGCCAGGCGATCCACGACGTAGACGTCCTCGACGGCGGGCGTGGCCGAGATCCCCAGGCTGGTGCGCCCGTTGCGCCGCACGAGCGCCGGCACCGACTTGGTGAACTTGAAGTCGGACACGCTGTCGAGCGGCACGGTGCCGCCCACGTTGCTGCGCCACAGCCCGAGGTTGCGCACGAACTCCAGGCTCTCCTCCTCGTCCTGGGCGTACTCGATGGCCATCTTGAGCTCGCGCTCGCCCAGTTGCAGGTCGGGCAGGCGCTGGCCGCCGAGTCCCCACGCGACCATGCCGCGGATGGATCCCGGGTCGATGCCCAGCTCCGAGGTGCGCTCGCGGTTGACCAGGATGTGGACCTCGTCGAGGCCGTCATCGATGTCGCTCTTGACGTTCTCGAGCAGCGGCACCGGCTGGCCATCCTGCTCGACGGTCAGCGCCACGAGGCGCTCCTTCACGTCTGCGACGATGCGCGCGAGTTGACCGAAGTCGGGCCCCTCGAGGTCGTAGCGCACGTCCTTGCTGGCCTCGCTGCCTTCCCAGCCGATGGTGAGCTCGACGCCGGGGAGTTCGGGCAGCAGCGCGCGGATCTCCTTGTCGAGGTCCTCGCGCCGGTCCCTGTCCATCGTGTCCGAGGGCCAGAAGTTCATCGAGCCGCCCCGGCGATCGAAGTCGCACGAGTAGAACTCGATGTCGAGCGCTTCGCGGTTCTCGTCGATCCAGCCCTCGAGGTGCACGAAGACCTGGTTGGCGTCGTTCAGGTTGAAGTTGCTCGGGATGTCCACGTCCATCCGCACGCGGTTCATGCCGCCGTCGTCCTGCAGCGCGAACTTGAGCGTCTCGCTCAGACCGCCGGCGACCTGCAAGACGACCAGCAGCACCACGAACGCACCGAAGCGGTGGTCGAGGAACCAGCTCAGCATGCGCTGATAGGCCGCGGTCAGGCGCGGCGAGACCTGCTCGCTGATCCCGTGGCTGTCCTCCGGCATGAGCCGGGCGGCGAAGGTGGGGATGAAGACCATGGCCACGAGCAGCGAGGCCAGCAGGCTGAAGGAGATCGGCAGCCCGACCTGTTCCATGGCCAGGCGATCGTTGGGGTCGCCCTGCATGAAGACCAGCGGCAGGAACACGACGACCGAGGTGAGCGTGGCGGTGAGCACGGCCAGGCCGACCTCGCCGGCGCCCGCGGATGCCGAGCCGAGTCGCGTCAGGCCTTCGGCCCGCTTGCGCACGATGTTCTCGATCACCACCACGGCGTTGTCGACCAGCATCCCGATGCCCAGCGTGAAGCCCGCCAGGGTCAGGATGTTGAGCGTCATGCCGTTGAAGTAGACCGCCGTGATCGCCGCCAGCAGCGAGGACGGGATGGCCAGCGCGGCGATCAGCGTCATGCGCACGTCGCGCAGGAACAGGAACAGCACGATCACGGCGAAGAGCCCGCCCCAGAGCGCCGAGGACTGCAGGCTGTTGATCGCGCTGAGGATCTCCTCCTTCTGGCTCCAGAACTGGTTGAAGGTCACGCCCTCGAAGCGCGGGTCGTCCTCCAGCTCGTCGATCATGGCCTCGAGCGCGGTGCAGACCTCCACCGTGTTCTTGCCCGATTCCTTGCTGACCGAGAGCCCCAGCGAGTCGCGCCCGTTGATGCGCCAGATGTCGTCGCGCAGGGCCTTGCCGCGGTAGACCTCGGCGACGTCTGACAGCACCAGCCCGTTGCCGATCGGGTAGCGCTCGACCGCCTCGATGCTCTCGAAGCGCGCGTCGATCCGCAGGCTGAAGGTGCGGCCGCCGTCGTCGATCTTCCCCGCGGGCAAGGTGAAGTTGTCGGCCTGCATCTTGGCGATGACGTCGCCCAGGTTGACGCCGTAGCCCATGGCCCTGTCGAAGTCGACGAAGATGCGCACGACCTCCTCGACCACGCCCATGACGTTGCTCGCTGCCACGCCGTCCACGCCCTCGATGCGCGGCACCGCCACGCGCTCGATCAGGTCGACGATCGAGCCGTCATCGCCCTCGGGCAGCTGCACGCCCATCCAGGCGATGGGCAGGCTGTCGGGGTCGAAGCGCCGGACGCGGTAGCGGTCCATCTCCGCGGGCAGCGCCGGGCGGACCCGTTCGATGCGGTCACGGATCGCCCCGTAGGCCACGTCGAGATCGGTGTTGGTCGAGAAGACCACCTGCAGGTTGGCGTTGCCCTCGCGGCTGACGGTGATGATGTCGGTCACGCCGGGGATCGTGCGCAGTTCCTCCTCGACCGGCCGGGCGAGTTGCTCCTGGACCTCGGTCGGGCCGGCGCCGGGATAGGGCAGGCTGACGCTGAAGCTGTTGTCGACGAAGCCCGACGGCAGGAAGGTCAGCGGGATGCGGCCGTAGGTCATGATCCCGGTGCCGAGGATCGTGAGGAACAGCATCAGCACGGTGACCGGGCGGCCGACGAGGAGCGCGACGAAGCCCCGGCGCGCGGAGATCTCGTCGACGGGATCGGTCGGGGCGCTGCGCTCGTCGGTCATGGGGGCATCGCATCGAGGGCGGGGGTCGCCATTGTGGGGGCCAGGAGCACTCGACGGGAGGGCCCGCCTCGTGTCGCGCCCGTGGCGCCGGCTGCCCCGTTGCCCGGCCGAGGTCTCGGTCCGCGGGTCCCGGACGGTTAAGCTCCGGCCATGGCCCTCAAGCTCGATTACACCTGTCTGCTCGCCGGCGGCCCCCAGGGCGAGACCGGAGTGTCCGCCGACGATCTGGCTGCCGCGGAGGCGGCTCACGGCGCACGGCTCGGCCGCCTGCGGGCCCAGCGCGCGGAAGGCTCCGTCGGCTTCTACGACCTGCCCGACGAGCGTGGCCCGGCGCGCGCGGCGATGGAGTACGCCGAGTCACGGCGCGGCCACTTCGAGAACGTGGTCGTGCTCGGCATCGGCGGCTCGGCCCTGGGCACCCTGGCGCTGCACGCCGCGCTGAGCCCGCCGCTCGTCGACCACGAGCGCGGCACGACCAACCGTCCGCGCCTGTTCGTGGTCGACAACGTGGACCCGGTGCTCGTCTCCGGGGTGTTGCGCACCGCCAATCCGGCCCGGTCCCTGTTCGTCGTGATCAGCAAGTCCGGCAGCACGGCCGAGACGATGTCCCAGTTCCTGCTCTTCCTCGAAGCGCTCAAGGTGCAGCTCAAGGACAAGTGGACCGAGCACGTCGTGGTCATCACCGACGGGAGCAAGGGCCACCTGCGCCCCTTCGCGGACGCGCATGATCTGGTCAGCTTCACGGTGCCCGACAACGTGGGCGGTCGATTCAGCGCGCTGTCCGCCGTGGGGCTGCTGCCCGGTGCCTGCCTCGGTTGGGATCTCGAGGCGCTGCTCGACGGCGCGTCCGCGGGGCGCGATGCCTGCCTGCGCGACGACTTCCGCGACAACCCGGCGGCGCTGTATGCGACCACGCACCACCTGCTCGACACCCGGGTCGGCTGCCCGATCCAGGTGCTGTTCCCTTACAGCCATCAGCTGCGGCTGCTCGCCGACTGGCAGGTGCAGCTCGTGGCCGAGAGCCTGGGCAAGCGCACGGCCGACGGCGTCGGCGTGGGCCCGACTCCGCACAAGGCCGTGGGCGCGACGGACCAGCACAGCCAGGTGCAGCTCTTCGCGGAGGGGCCGGTGGACAAGGTCTTCACCTTCCTGCGCGTGCTCGAACACACCGACGACGTGATCATCCCCGAGCCGCCGCCGGGACTCGAGGCGCTGGACTACCTGGGCGGCAAGAGCTTCGCGCAGCTCATCGACGCCGAGTGTCGCGCCACGAACATCGCCCTGGTGGATGCCGGGCGCCCGTGCTGCGCGATCCTGTTCCCGCGCGTCTCGGCCGCGACCGTGGGCGAGTACCTGATGTGGATGGAGGTCGCCACGGCCTACGGCGGCCAGCTCTACGGCGTCGATGCCTTCGACCAGCCCGGCGTGGAGGCCGGCAAGGTGGCCACCTACGGGCTGATGGGACGCAGCGGTTTCGAGGCCGAGGCCGCGCGCGTCTCGGCCCGGCACCTGTCCGACGCCGCGACCCTCGTCGGGTAGGCCGACTTCAGGGATACAGCTTCAGGGATACAGCGGCGAGGCGCAGACCTCGCGGGCACCGCACCCGTCGCACAGGTTGTTCTTGGTGTAGATGCCCAGCTCCTTGCGCGTGTCGAGCAGTTGCTGCACGCCGGGCGGTGCGATCGGTTTCACCTCGCCGAGCAGCCGCGCGGCGTGGGTGATCTTGGCCGTGTGCTCGACCATCTCCATCTTCTTGAAGGCGTCGAACAGGTCCGAGCCGACGCAGACCACGCCGTGCCGCTCCATGATCACGGCGTCGCCGCGGGCCAGGAAGGGCTTGAGACCGTCCGGGAGATCGTAGGTCGAGGGCGTCGAGTAGGGCGCCGTCGGGATCGTGCCCATGGTCACGATGATCTCGGGGATCGTGCACTCGGCCAGCGAGATCCCCGCGAGGCTGAACGCCACGGCGTAGATCGGATGGCCGTGCACGACCGCGCGCACGTCGGGGCGCATCTCGTAGGCGGCCACGTGCATCTTGATCTCGGTGGTGACCTTGCGCCCGTCGAGGCTGTTGCCCTGGCTGTCGCACTCGATCACCTGGTCGGGCGTCATGAAGCCCTTCAGGACGCCCGACGCGGTGATCAGGATGTTCCCGTTGGGCAGCCTGCAGCTCACGTTGCCGTCGTTGGCGACGACGACTTCCTGCTGGTACATGAGCCGCATCACGTCGCAGATCTGCTGGGCCAGCGCGGCCTTGTCGTCGTGGGCGGCCTCGGTGAGCACACCGTGGCGCTGCGGCGGGGTGGCGGGCGCGCTCCAGGGCGTCGTGCCGATGGGCGTGCCGAACCTCGCCTGGTCCACCACCGGCGGTGCGCAGTGCGCGGCGGGGGGGATGTCGTCGATCCCCGGGGTCGGGTCGCTGGGCGGCATGTGCATGGCCACATCATGCCCGACGAGGAGGGGCCTCCGCCATCCGCCGGCGGGGCCGCCCGGCGCCCGCCGGGCCTCAGTCCGCGTCGGTGCCGTAGAGCACGCGCCCGTGGACCTCGATCTCGTCCACCACGCCGATCACGGCGGTCCGGATCGGGAACTCGCCGCCGCCACACACGTCGCGGGTGGAGCTGCCGTCGGCCATGACCAGGACGCGATCGCCCACGCCGGCCTGGGCCCTGTCGACCGCCACGAACATGCGGTCGGCGGCCTCGGTCCCGTCGGGGTCGATGGGGCGCACGGCCAGGAGCCGATGCCCGTCGTAGGCCGGGTGGTGCACGGGCGCGACCACCGTGCCGACCACGCGACAGAGCTTCATCGCGGGCGCCCCGCGCCGGTCCGACCGCTGTCCGCCGCGGTGGACACGTCGAACTGCTCGACGTGTCCGACGATGGTGGCGTCACTGGGGACGAAACTGTCGGGCAGGGCCATCGCGGCCTCCTTGCCGTCGCAGACGTGCACCAGGTCGCCGGGGCCGCTGCTGACGACGTCATTGGCCACGATCACGTCGCCGGCGCTTTCACCGTGCTCGTCGACCGGGCGCACCAGCAGGAACTTCTGCCCCTGGAAGCCCGCGGTCTTCTGGGTCGCGACCAGGCGCCCGATGACTCGTCCGAGGAACACGGCCGTCGTCTCCGCTCAGACTTCGGAAGGTTCGCGGCCGAGGACCTCGAGGCCCTCCTTCTGGTACACGAGCTCGCCGTCCACGTCCCAGGAGTCGATCACGGCGAAGATCGCCGCATCGATCGGGCGCCCGTCGGTGAGCGTCGTCTGCCGCGCCGAGCTGCCCGACGCGAACAGCACCAGGTCTCCCTGGCCCGCGCCGATGGTGTCGGCGGCCACGATGTACTTGTTGCGCTCGGTCCCGCGCTCGTCGAGTTCCTGCACGATCTGGAACTTCAGGCTGACGACCTTCTCGTCCTTCATGGTCGAGACGACCGTGCCGACGACCTTCCCGATCAACATCGTGGAACTCCAGGGGCCTGCTCGGAAGCCGCGAGCCTCGACCGCGCCTCAGAGGCGGCGGACGATCGTAACGTCCTCGAACAGGCCCGCATAGGCGCGCTGGCGGATCACGCGCCAGACGTCGATGCGCACGTCCGCGTAGGTCACGGCTTCCGGCGCCCGCTGTGGCAGCAGCCGGGCGAACAGTTCGCGCTCCTCCTCGAAGAGCGCCGCGGCTCGCTCCTCGTCCCAGTCCTGCTCGACGATCAGCATGAGCAGCACCTGGGTCACGAACTTGTCGCTGGCGACGAGTTCCTCACGCGTGCGGTTCTTGATCTGCGCGTAGGCCTGGACGTAGCTGATGCCGGCCGTCTTGGGGTTGCGGTCCATCTCCGCGTCCCGGGCGACCAGCTCGGCGGCGATCGCTTCCTCGCTGATCCACACGCCGCGGCGCTCGGCCTCGGCGGCCACGACGATCACGCCCATCATCTCGTTGAGCACGCCCGCGAGGGTCGGCTCGGTCAGGGTGGTGCGCATGCGCCGGCCGACCTGCACCCGGGTCACGGCCACCCCGTCGACGAGGGCGTAGATCGGGTCGTCCAGGGGGCGTTCCTCGACCACCATCCGCTCGCGCCGCGTCCCGAGCCAGTCGTTCAGCACGACCGGGTCGAGCGGTTCGTCGCCGGGCAGCCCCCGGTCGGCGCGCACCAGCTCCTCGAGTTGGACCATGAGTCGGACACCCGCCCGCAGCTCCTGCAGCTGCACGTCGGCGGTGACGCTGTCCATCAGCCCCGTCGCGCCGCCGCTGGTCTTTCGCGCGAGGGCGTCCAGCCGGGCCAGGGCGTCATCGACCTGCGCCTCGGTCACGGTGATGTCCAGCACCTCGGAATCCGCCTGCACCAGGGTCTCGGTCACGAGCTGCTCGAAGATCGCGTCACCCTCGGCCTGGCGGGCGTACACCGTGCCCAGGTAGTGGTCCAGGGCGTCGAAGGCGATCGGGATGCCGTCGACGCTCGCGGCGACATGCGCGGGCAGGGCCGCCACCGCGGCTTCGGCGTTCGCGCCCGTCTCGTCCGTCTCGTCCCGCGTGCCGGGCGCCGGGCTGCGGGCCGTCGGGACGCTGGCCGCCGGGATGCCGGCGGCGGCCGGGATGCCTGCGGGGACCGGGATGCCGGCGGGGACCGGGATGCCGGCGGGGACCGGGATGCCGGCGGGGACCGGGATGCCTGCG
>JAJDER010000027.1 GCA_029259725.1 Planctomycetota bacterium
TCACGGGATCGCCGGCCAGGGCCGACGTGGAGGCGGCGAGGAGGGCCGCGAGGGTCAGGGTCTGCATGGTTTCTGCTCCGGAGGCTGGCGACGGTTTCGGGACGTCGCCAAGAGGGATGCCGGTGGAGAGCGTTCTCCACTCCTTCCTTTTCCATCCAGGAAGGCGCGGGGCAGGCCTGCCGTGTGCAACGGAACGGCGCGATGGCCGGCCGCCGGCGTTCTCGGGCGTCCTCGACGCGGAGGACTCTGCGCCCAGGCTGCTAGTCCGCCAGCGTGGTCAGCCGGTCGAGGCGCAGGCGGTCGCGCTCGTCGAAGAGCAGCCGCGTGGCGAGCAGCACGACACCGACGGTGCCGAGGGCCACGCCGCTGGCGATGCAGAACAGGATGAAGATCTGGTAGCGGGCGGCGATCAGCGGCGAGGCGCCGGCCAGCATCTGGCCGGTCATCATGCCCGGAATGCTGACCAGGCCCGACACGGCCATGGAGTTGAGGATCGGGATCATCCCCGTGCGCACTGCCCGGCGGACGACGTCGCGGGAGGCCTCGCGTCGCGTCGCGCCGAACGAGAGCAGCAGTTCGACCCGCGCGCGCTGCTCGACGAAGCCCGACAACACGGTCTCGAGCCCGAGCGAGATGCCGTTGAGCGTGTTGCCCAGGATCATCCCCAGGATCGGGATCACGTAGCGCGGGTCGTGCCAGGTCTCGATGCCGAGCACGCCGACGGTGCCGTAGAAGGTGATCGCCATGCCCACCGCGGTGACCACGCCGATGCTCGCTCCGAACAGGCCCGGCGCGCGGTGGGACGTGCGGCGCACGGCCTCGACGCCGGCCACGATCGCCATCGCGAGCATGAGCAGCACCACCGCCACGGCGCCGTCGGCCGAGAACACGACGTCGAGCACGAGTCCGAGCAGGAGCAGCTGCACCACCGCGCGGATCGACGCGACCAGCAGTTGCCGCCCGAGCCCGAGTTGCAGCGCAAGGCTGGCCCCGGCGTTGGCCAGCACGAGCAGCGCGGCGAGGGCGAGCTGCCAGACGTCGAGCTGCGGCGGGCCGGGCATCAGCGGGAGACCGCGCCGAGGTCCGCGAGATCGAGGGCGCGGGCACCCAACCGCTCGACCAGGCTCCCCTCGTGGCTGACCCACAGGGCGGCGCGAGACTCACCCGGCACGGAGACCCAGGCGCGCACGCGGTGCTCGACCGCCGCCGCCCGCTCCGGGTCCATGGCCGCCGTCGGTTCGTCGAGCAGCAAGACGCGCGGCGACGTCGCCAGCGCTCGCGCCAGGGCGAGTCCGGCCGCCTCGCCCCCCGAGAGGTGGCAGGTCTCGGCCTCGCCGGACAAGCCCGCCGTGTCCGCGGCGCCGTCGAGGGTGGCGGCGTGCTCCCGTTGCCGCGTCAGGGCCGCCACTCGCGCGAGGTCGTCGGCCACCGTACCGGCCAGGGTCGGGCCGCCCTGAGGCACGAGCAGCACCTGGGCACGCCAGGCTCCGGCGGCGAAGGTCGCGCGGTCGCGGCCGTCCAGCGAGACGCGCCCCGCATCGATCGGGTCGAGGTCCGACAGGGCCCGCAGCAGCACGGACTTGCCGGCGCCCGAGCGCCCCGACAACACCACGATCTCGCCGGCGGCGAGCGACAGGTCCACGCCGCGCAGGAACGGCGCGCGTGTCAGACCGACGACGTCGAGAAGCGGCGGCATGCCGCGAGAGTATCAGCTCAGCGGCGTGCGGCCTCGGTCTCACGCAGCGTGTCGACGCAGTGCGCGAGCAAGTCGGTGAGGGTCACGATGCCCACCATGCGACCCTCGTCCACCACCGGCAGGCCGCTGATCTTGTAGCTGGCCATGAGCTCGGCGGCCTGGGAGAGCCGTGCCTGCGAGTCGAGCGTCACCGGGTCGGTGGTCATCATCGAGGGGGCCGTGGCGTCCAGCTCGTGGCCCGTGCCGACCGCCGCGCGCAGGTCGCGGTCCGAGAGGATCCCGACCAGCCTGCCGTCGTCCACCACGGGCAGGTGGTGCACGCCGTGTTCACGGGCGATGGCCGCGGCCTCGGACACGAACGTGGCCGGCGCGACGGTCCACATCCTGGTGGACATGAGTGTCGCGATCACCGGGTCCACGTCGCCGTCCACCAGGCCGTCGTGACACATGCGCCAGTAGGCCATGAGCATGTCGATCTCGGTCAGGATGCCGACGAGCCGGCCGTTCTCCAGGACGGGCAGGCAGCCGATGCGCTGCACGGTGAACGCCACCGCGGCGGTGACCACGGTGTCGTCCGGGCCGACCAGGGTGAGATCGGTGTGCATGACGTCGGAGAGGTGCTCGGCGCCCGGGTGTTCCCCGGCGTCGGCCGGGGTCAGCCAGCCCGTCGCGGTGAGCAGGTCGCGGTCCGAGACCAGGCCGACGAGCCGCTCGTCCTGCAGCACGGGCAGGTGCCGCACGTCGTGCTCATCCATCAGCGCCATGGCCTCGCGCAGGGAGGTCCTCGGCGCGACGGAGACGGGATAGGAGGTCATCAGTTCGGCGACGTCCATCGGGCTCCTCCATAAGAAGATAAACTAGTCATATGATAGGTCACGCCGAGACGAATCACCAGCTGGGCGTCGTGTTTCAATGTCCGACCCCGTCGGAGCCCCGCCATGTCCGTCCTGCTCTCGCTCCTGCTCGCTGTCGCGGTGCTGGCCTCCGGCAGCCTGGCCCAGTCGTCCCAGGCTCGTCCCGGCGAGGGGCGACCCGCCGAGGGGCGTCCCGCCGCGGAGCGTCCCGCCGACACGGGTGCGGCGGTCGCGTCGATCCCCGAGCACGTCGCGACGCGGCCCGTGGCGCGCGACGGATGGCATCTGGAGCGGCACGAACTGCTCAACACGCGCGTCGCCGACGGCTCCGAGACGCGCCTCGTCTTCGTGGGGGACTCGATCACGCAGGGCTGGGAGGCGAAGGGCGCCGGGGTCTGGGAGCAGTACTACGGTGACCGGCACGCGCTGAACATCGGCATCAGCGGTGACCGCACCGAGCACGTGCGCTGGCGTCTCGCGCACGGCACCGTGGAGGGCCTGTCCCCCGAACTGGTCGTGGTCATGATCGGCACCAACAATGCGGCCGCCGGTCACACGGCGGAGCAGATCGCGGACGGCATCACGGCCATCGTGGGGGATCTCCGGCAGCGGCTGCCCGACGCGAAGATCCTGTTGCTCGCCGTGTTCCCGAGGGGCGAGACGGCACAGGACGGTCTGCGCAACGTGAACCTCGACGTGAACCGTCGCCTCGCGGCGCTGCACGACGAGCGGCACGTCTGGCTCCTCGACATCGGCGAGAGCTTCCTGGAGCAGGACGGGACGCTGAGCAAGGAGATCATGCCGGACCTGTTGCACCTGTCCGAGCGCGGGTACCGCATCTGGGCCGAGGCGATCGAGCCGTCCGTGCGCCGGTTGATGAACAAGTCGTGAACCGGGCTGCGCCGGGAGCGCACGGGGGTCGCCTGGCGCGCCGGCTGCGGGCGGTCGCGAGGGTCGCCACCTGGGGAATCACGGTGGCGTTCAGCCTGGCGGCGTCGGCCGGCGCGCAGGAGGGACCCGAGCCGATTCCGGTGCTGCTTGTCAGCGGCGCCAACAACCATGCCTGGGAGTGGACCACCCCGTCGCTGCGCTCGATGCTCGAGGATTCCGGGCGTTTCCGCGTCGACGTGACCACCACGCCGGGCGAGACCCTGGCGGATGCCGCGGCGCTCTCGGAGTACCGCGCCTTCGTGCTCGACTACAACGGGGACCGCTGGGGCGAGGCGGCCGAAGCGGCGTTCCTGGCGGCGGTCGAGGGCGGCACCGGCGTGGTCGTCGTGCACGCGGCGAACAACGCCTTCCCCGGCTGGACCGACTACGAGCGCATGGTCGGGCACCTCTGGCGGGAGGGCACGAAGCATGGTGCCTTCCACGCTTTCGACGTCGTGATCCACGACCGCGGGCACCCGGTCACCGCGGGCCTGCCCGATCTGGTGGCCCATCCGGACGAGCTCTACCACCGCCTGTGGGAAGCGCCGGGTCACGCCATGACGGTGATCGCCACGGCCTACTCCGATCCCGAGACCGGCGGCTCCGGCCGGCACGAGCCGATGATCATGGTGGGGGCCTTCGGGCGCGGCCGCATCTTCCACACGCCGCTCGGCCACGTCTGGCGCAACAACGAACCCAGCCGAGCCAGCCACCTCGACCCGCAGTTCCGGCAGTTGATCGTGCGCGGCACCGAGTGGGCCGCGACGGGCGCGGTGACGTCCGCGTCGCCCGGCCTCATGCCGGACGCCGCGGTCCTGCCGAGGGTGCCGGGCGCCGGCCCCGACGACCTCGACTTCGACGCGCTCCCGGCGGGGCAGGTGCACGAGTTGCTGTCGGTGGACGGCGCCGCCGGCCCGGCGGGTCCCGGACTCGCGGGCTGGACGCCGCTCGGAGACGCCGCGTGGACCCGCGAGGGCGACGACGTGATCGGCGCGGTCGACGGCGGCGGGCAGAGCTTCCTGATCACCGACAGGTCCTACGGTGACTTCATCCTCGACGTCGAACTGCTCAACGAACGCCCGGGCAACTCGGGCATCCAGATCCGCAGCCACGTGCGCGAGGACGGGCGGCTGTTCGGCTACCAGATCGAGATCGACCCGTCCGAACGGGCCTGGTCCGGCGGCCTCTACGACGAGGGGCGCCGAGGCTGGCTCGACGACCTCGCCGACGACCCGAGCGCCCGCGCGGCCTTCAAGCCCGGCGAGTGGAACCACTACCGGATCGCTTGCCTCGGCCCGCACATCCGGACCTGGGTCAACGGTGTTCCCGTGGCCGACTACGACGACTCGCTCGACGTGGAGGGTGTCATCGGCCTGCAGGTCCACAGTGGCAACGACACGCAGGTGCGCTGGCGGCGGCCGCGCCTGGTCGATCTGTCCACGCGGCGCTGGAGACCGTTGTTCGACGGCTCGGAGATCACCGGACTGTCCTTCGATGGCGCGCTGCAACTCGACGACGACGGACGGCCGCCGATCGAGGACGGCGTCATGCGACTCCGCATGACCGGGCCTGCGCGCGTGCGCCTGCCGACCGAGGGTGACGTGGAGCACCCCTCGATCGCGCAGGACGTGACGCTCCGCGTGCGCTACCGCGAGGTCGGCGGCGTCTTCTTCGTCGGCCTGCGGCTGGCCGGCGACGGCGTGCCCGACGACCAGGGCCGCACGGGCTCGTCGGGGCTCTGGTTCGAGGAGGGTGTGGGCTGGATCGCGTGGCCGCGGCCCGGTGAACGCGAGGGGCAGTGGCGGCAGCTCGACCTGAACGCGCACGGCGGACGGATCTCCGTCGACGTGGACGGCGAACGCATCGGCAGCTGGGACGAGCCCGGCCGCCCCCGCGAGCTCGGAGCCCTGACGCTGGAGCTGCGGGCCTGGGGCGAGGGCGAAGTGCAACTGCGCGAGGTCTCGGTCCTCGATCCGCGCCGCAGACCGGAGCACTAGCCTTCGCCGAGTTCCTCGGCCGTCCAGGGCTGATCGCGGTCCGCGGTCGCGGCGCGCACGGCGGCGACCCGTTCGGGCTCGACCGGGTCGGCGCCGTGACCCCACTCGCGTCGCACGTAGGTCAGCACCGCCGCGATGTCCTCGTCGCTGCCGGGATAGACGGGCATCTCCAGGTTCCAGGTCTCGCCGGCGACGACGACCGGGCCGCCCATGCCGTGCAGCAGGATGCGCGCCAGGCGATCGGGGTCACCGAGCACCCGGCCGTTGTCCGACAGGGGCGGTGCCTTGCCGCGCTCGCCGCGGCCCGAGGACTGGTGGCACTGCGCGCAGGCGAGGGTGTAGATCGCGCTGCCGCGCGTGAAGCGCGCGCGCTCGGCCTCGTCGAGCGGGGTGATCGCGACGGTCTCGTCGGGGCGCGGATGACCGGGCCACCAACAGTCGGCGATGACGCCGGCCAGGGTCTCGGCCGACGCGTGGCCGTTGTCCGTGAGGGTCTGGGACCGAGCGACCAGGCCCTCGGGTTCGCGCGAGAGCGGCAGGCGTCCGGGCTCGCCCTGGGGATCCTTCGGCCATCCGTCGCGCAGGCCCGCGAGCAGCGCGTCCCACTGCCACGTGGCCACCGGTCGACGTGCGGCCAGATCCTCGAGCAGTCCCTCGAGCTGTGCCACGCGGCCTTCGCGCACGATCGCCCGCGAGAGCAGACGCAGCAACACGTCGCGCCCCTCCCGGGCGGCGATCCAGTCGGGGTCGTCGAGCAGGCGACGCAGGAAACCGAGTTCGAGACCACGCAGGCCGGACAGCACGGCCGAGGGCGCGGCGGCGGTGTGGGCGCCCTCGGTCACGAGATCGGCCAGGGCGGCCAGGCTGGCCTCGGTCGTCGCGGAGCCGAGGGACAACACGACCTGATGGCGCACCAGGGCATCCCCCGAGCGGGCGGCCTCCACCAGCAACGGGACGAGCGGGCTGTCGCGCTCCGCCAGGCGTGGCTCGGACAGGCGCACGGCGGCGAGCCGCAGCGGCCGCTCGCCCGACCCGAGGGCGGCGACGAGGAGTTCGTCGTCCAGGGCGTTGAGCGCGCCGAGGGTCAGCAACGCATGGCGACGACCGAGGTCGGTGCGCGCGTCGGTGACCGCGAGGCGCAGCGCGTCGCGCATGGCGCGGAACTCGACGGGGTGATCGTGGCGTGCCTGCTGACCGCGCTCGATGAGCACGCGCTGGATCGTGTCGCGCCACCAGCCCTCGGCGTGGTCGAGTTGCGGCACCAGGTCGGCCGGCGCCATGGCCACCGGGTCGATGCGCTCACGCCAGCGCGCGGCGACGTCGGTGTCCTCGGCCACGACTCGCCAGATCCGGCCCAGCCCCAGCGGTCGGGCCAGGCCCCGCGCCTCGATCTGTCGGCGCAGGAAGGTGGTCACGAACAGGCGGTGCTGGAGGATGCCGCGGTACATGTCGACCACGTAGAGCGCGCCGTCGGGGCCGGCGTGCAGGTTGACCGGGCGGAATCGTTCGTCGGTGGAGGCCAGCACCTCACGGCCCTCGAGGATCGGCGTGGCGATGAGCTTGCCGGCGTCGGTCTCGGTGACGGTCAGCGCCTTGAGCAGGTTGGCGGCGGGCTCGCACACGAAGGTGGCGCGGTCGTAGGGGGCCGGGAGCGCTCCGCCACGCTGGACGTGCGGGGCGCAGGCACCGGTGTAGTGCACGAGCTTCCAGTCATCGTCGAGCACGCCGTCGCCGTAGCCGCGGTTCACACCCGGCGTCATCCGCGCCGGGTACACGCGCTGATCGTCGAGCAGGCGGACGTTGTTGCCAACGATGCCGCCGTGGTTCGGATTGCGCACGCCGTAGCGCGGGGCGAGCAGGTGCCCGCGCAGCCCGTCGCTGTTGGTGTTGAAGTAGAGCCGGCCGAGGTCGTCCTGGCTGATGCCCCACTGGCCCGCGGGGGCGATCGGTTCGACCAGCCAGGCCTCGCCGTCCCAGCGGTAACGGCGGTCGTGGTTGGCGTTGTGGTACCAGTCGTCGTGGGTGCGCAGCAGGCCGTTGACCGCGTGCTCGGGGCTCTCGATGCCGTTCAGGCCGGTGTCGACGACCTCGCGCACGTCGGCTCGACCGTCCCCGTCGGTGTCCGCGCAGTACAGCAGGTCGGGCGGCGCGATGACGAGGGCGCCGTCGCGCGTGGGGGCCACCGCGCGCGGGAGCGAGAGTCCGTCGAGGAACGTGGTGCGCCGGTCCATGACGCCGTCGCCGTCGTCGTCCTCCAGGATGGCGATGCGACCCACCGGAGCGTCTTCGCCGGTCCCGTCCACGTCGGGCATGTAGCCGGTCATCTCGACCACCCACAGC
>JAJDER010000028.1 GCA_029259725.1 Planctomycetota bacterium
TCCCCGGCGACGAGCCGGGCGAAGGCGGCCGCGTCACCCTGGATGGCATAGGCGCCGGCCTTGCCCTCCCACTCGCCGCCCGCAAGGTAGCCCTCGAGCGTGGGCTCGTCGAGCGGGGCGAAGCGGACACGCGAGACGGCCACGCCCGCGCCCACGCGCCCGCTGGGTACGTGGTGCAGCGCCACCGCGCTGGCGACCTCATGCTCGCGCCCGGAGAGGCGCCGCAGCATCCTCTCGGCGTCGAGCCGCCCCTCGGGTTTGCCCAGGACCTCGCCCTCGACCACGACGATCGTGTCGCCCCCGAGCACCGTGCCGACGAGGCGGCCCGCCGCGCCCGCGGCGGCCTTGCTCTCGGCCAGGCGTCGGGCCAGGTCGAGCGCCGGCTCCCCGGGGCGCGGGGTCTCGTCGACACCACTCGGCGCGACCTCGAAGCGGTAGCCGGCCGCCGTGAGCAGCTCGGCCCGCCGCGGCGAGGCCGACGCCAGGATCAACGGCGACAGCGCCGCGGGAAGGCTCAGACGAGGAACTCTTTGAGCGAGTGCGGCACCTCTTCGTCCTCGACCAGCTCACCCAGCTGCGCCAGGTGCGTCTGCAAGGCCACGAAGCGGCTGGGCGGACACAGATCAGCGAGATCCTTGCGCGCCTTCGCCACCGCCGCGCTGTCGAGGATGCCGGTGGCCTGCGCAGCCTTGGCGGCGGCGGGCGCGACGGGCATCAGCTTCTCGTCGCCCCCCATCCACTGCACCAGGCCGTAGGCGTTGTGCAGGCCGAGGTCGTCGAGGTCCTCGAGGTACTCGATCTGGTCCTTCATCTTGAGCTCGACCAGGAACTCCATGTCGGTGTCGTTCCGGTCGTTGTAGACCTGATCGATCATCTCCTTCACCCGCCGGGAGCGCTCGTGCATCTTGTTCAGCGAACCGGCGCGCGAAGTGCCGAGCATCATGCGCGACAACTCCGAGGGACGCGACGCGCGCACCTCGTTCCAGTTGACGAAGTCACCCCGCAAGGACTCGAGGCACTTGCTCGCAGCCGTCGCCGAGCCGCCTTCTCGCAGGATCAGGTAGACGGCCTTCTCGATCGTGAGCGGGACGGTGTCCCGCGACGGAGGGGTGATCTCCCCGAACACCTTGTCGAGGCGTTCGAGCAAGAGGCCGAGGCGCTTCTGTCGCGCGGCCTTGCTCTTCCCCCCGGGGATCGAGGCCTTGGGCGGTGCCGGTGCGGCAGCCCCCTTCCTCGCCGCAGCCTTCTTGCTGCGCGACGAAGTCGCCTTCGGTTTGGTCGCCGCCTTCTTGCTGGCGGTCTTCTTTGCTGCGGCCTTGGCCACGAGGTCTCTCAGTTCCGGTCGAGATCAGGAGGCGGTGTCGCCGCCCTCGGTCTTATCGGGCTGCTCGCCCCCAGTGTCGCCCGCGTCGGTGTCGGCGGCCTCGCCCTCGGCGGGCGTCTCGGCCGCAGCCACGGTGGCCTCAACCTCAACCCCGGTGGCGGGAGCCTCGGCGGTCGCGGTCGCCGCGGCCGTCCCGGTCGCCGCGGCGGGTGCCGTCGCGGTCGAAGCGGGCTCGGCCGGAGCAGCAGCTCGGCCCGCGGGGCGCTCCGGCGCCTCGGGCAGCTCCGTCAACTCCTCGCCCTTGCGCACCTTGAGACGACGCAGGATGTCCCCCACGGTCTCGCTCGGCTGGGCGCCGACGTTGAGCCAGTGCAGGGCGCGCTCGCGGTCGAGCTCGACCTTGTGCTGGATGTGCTCTTCCCAGGGCGAGTAGTGCCCCAGCTCCTCGATCGGCTTCCCGTCGCGACGGGTCCGCGAGTCGAACACGCAGATGCGGTAGAATGGGCGATTCTTCCGCCCGATGCGCTTGAGTCGGATCTTGACGGCCATGCTGCTGGGAACTCCTCGTGGCCCGCGCCGTTCCGCGACGGGCCCCTGGTGTGCTTGGTCTCTAACGGCGCTTGCGCGACTGCTTCTTGCGCTGGCGCTCCTTCTTGCGGGCCTTGCGGCGATCGATCTGGTTGACGGTGCCGGCGGTCGGGCGAGGTCCACCCGCGCCGGGACGTGCTCCACCCGCCGCGGCCTCCGCCATCCCGGCCATGTCCCCCATCCCCAGGCCCCCGCCGGTGAAGCGGGACATGAGACGCGAGAACAGGCCCTGGTTCTTGAGCTGCTTCATCATCTTGCGCATGCCCTCGAACTGATTGAGCAGCTGGTTCACGACCGTGATCGTGGTGCCGCTGCCGCGGGCGATGCGACGCTTGCGGGAGTTGTCGAGCACGCTCGGTCTGCGACGCTCGGCGGGCGTCATCGAGAGCATCACGGCCTGCGTGCGGCCGAGCGCCTGCTCGTCGATCATGGCCGGGTCGAGCCCCGACATGCCCGGCATGTGGCTCATCAGGTCCTTCATCGAGCCCATCTTCTGGAGCGTCTTGAGCTGGCTGAGGAAGTCCTCGAGGGTGAACTCATCCTCGAGCATCTTCTTCATCTGACGCTCGGCTTCCTGCTCGTCGACGTGCTCCTGCGCCTTCTCGACCAGGGTGACGACGTCGCCCATGCCGAGGATGCGCGAGACCAGTCGGTCGGCGTGGAAGCGTTGCAGGTCCTCGATCTTCTCGCCGACACCGACGAAGGCGACGGGCGCGCCGGTCACGTGGCGCACGCTGAGCGCGGCGCCACCGCGCGTGTCACCGTCGAGCTTGGTGAGGATGACGCCGTCGAGCGGCAGGGTCTGCTGGAACGCCTCGGCACTGCGCACGGCGTCCTGACCCGTCATCGCATCGCAGACGAGGAAGGTCGTGTCCGGGGTGACGCGTTCGCGCACGCGGGACAGCTCGGCCATCAACTCCGCGTCGATGTGCAGGCGGCCGGCGGTGTCGACCAGCACGGTGTCGCGCCCGGTGCGCTTGGCCTCGGCCAGGGCCAGTTCGGCCAGCACTTCGGGTGGCTCGCCGGGCACGTGGAAGACCGGCACGTCGATCTGCTCGCCGAGGATCTTGAGCTGGTCCACGGCCGCGGGGCGCTGGATGTCGGCGGCCACGAGCAGCGGCTTGCGGCGGTGCTCGGTGCGCAACCAGTGCGCCAGCTTGGCGGTGGTGGTCGTCTTGCCCGAGCCCTGCAGGCCGGCCATGAGCACGACGGTCGGCCGGCCACCCGCGAAGGTGAACGGCTCGCCCTCGCTGGACATCATGCCAACGAGCTCGTCGCTGAAGACCTTGACCAGCATCTGGCCGGCGGAGACCGACTTCACGATCTCCTGGCCAACGGCCTGTTCCCGCACGCGCGCGATCAGATCGCGCACGACGCGGAAGTGCACGTCGGCCTCGAGGAGCGCAGCGCGCACCTCTTCCAGGGCTTCGTCGACGGCCTTCTCGGTGAGGCGACCGCCGCCGGTCAGCCCGCCGAGGACCTTGCTCAGGCGTTGGGTGAGGGACTCGAACATCCGGCACTTCGGGAATCGTGGCGAAACCCGGAGTAACTACCATTCCAGGGTCGATTTCTCAAGCCGAAGCACCCCGATCGGCCGAGGGCGCCGCCCCGCGGCCCGCCCGGCCCGGGAAACCACCGCGCCGCCGAGCCGGCGGGTTGCCGCGCCGGATGGGCGCCCACGGGCCGACTCAGCCCGAAGCGAGGATCCCCGCCAACGCGGCCTGGAGTTCACCCAAGGCCAGCTGTGCCTCGGGACCCAGGGGCGCCGTGAGCAGGTCCTGCTGCTCGAACGGGTCGGCGAGCAGGTCGTAGAGCTCGTACGTGGTGATGAACTCCAGGGTCGCGTTGGTCACCTCGACGAGCTTGAAGCGTTCGCCCCGGACCGCCCGCGCGATGGCGATCGGGTAGTCCAGCCGGGCCCTCAGCGCGTTGGTCAGCGCCACCCCCTTCGGAAGCGAGGGGTCCGCCACGAGCAGCTGCAGGTACAGGTCGAACGGCGGCAGCCCGGGTGACGGGCCTCCCGGCACGGTCAGGCTGAACCCGCCGCTCGGGTCCGCCATGAGCGGGATCGCCGTCAGCGGAGGGAAGACCACGAGCTGGCCGCCCTTGAACGGCTGGGCTCCCTCGACGAGGCCGACCACGATCAGCAGCGGAGCCGAGGCCGGCGCGCCGGTGAGTTCCAGCTGCGCCTGGAAGCCGGTGGCCAGGGGCGAGCCGCACAGCGAGATCGACGCGTTCCCCGGCCCACCCGACCCCAGATCCTCCTGGCAGATGTCGGTCGGCATGGTCGCGCCCGGGTAGTTCGGAGCGAAGCCCTCGGTGAAGACATGCGCGCGCAGGGAGCGCTGGAAGGGGTCGCTGAGGTAGGGCGCGAAGCTGAGGCCGTCGTGCGCCACCCCCGGGAGGGTCGCGGCCAGGTCGATCCCGGCCCAGTCCGCCAGGGTCGGGAGCAGATCGACGACGTGCACCAGACCGGCGCACTCGCTTCCGCCCACGCCGGCCGCGTCCACCTCGGGGCCCGCGACGAGGAAGGGCACGTTGGTGCCACCTTCGTAGGGCGTGCCCTTCCCATGGCCGGGCACGAAGGGTGCAACCGTGAGGTAGGACGGGGTCCCGTTGTCGCCGAGGAAGACCACCGTGGTGCGATCCAGGACGTCCGGATCGATGCTGGCCAGCAGGCGCCCGATCTCGACGTCGAGCGCCTCGATCATGGCCTTGTAGTGCTCGCGCTGCGCGAACCCCGGCTTCGGGTAGGCCGACAGGTCGATCGTGGTCAACGCCGCGGGAGGCGCGTGCAGCGGCGTGTGGGGCGCATGGAACGCCGTCCACGCGAACCAGGGTTCGGTCGCCCCGCCGATGAAGGCCACGGCCTCGTCCACCGTGTCGCTGGTCGCGTAGGTCGTCGATGTCCCCTGCACACCGTTCACGATCTTGGACCACTCGAAGTAACCCGCGCCGCCCGCGGCGTCCGTGTTGCTGAGCGAGCCGGCGAAGTGGGCGAAGCCGTGATCGTTGGGCGACGTGACCCCAAAGGCGACGTCCGTGCTCACGTGCCACTTGCCCAGGGCCGCGTGCTCCCAGGCCCCTCCGGTTCCGGCATCGAGCATCTCGGGCAGCGTCCACTCGTCGACCGAGAGCGCCCCGAACGCGTCGCCGAGGAAGAGGGGTTCGCCGACGCCGGTGCGGAAGCCGTGCCGCCCGGTCAGCGCCGCCGCGCGCGTCGGCGAACAGGTCGGTTGCGAGTACGCGTTGCGGAACAACACACCCCGAGCCGCCAACGCATCGAGGTTCGGCGTGGGTGGGAGGTCGGCGCCTTCCGCGTAGGCCCCGACCATGTCCACGCCCAGATCGTCAGCGACGAGGACCAGGACGTTGGCGGGCGTGACGGGCGGATCGTCGCCCGCCGCGATCGAAGGGGCGGCCAGGCACACCGCCATCCATGCTCGGTACGTGTTCAAGGTCATGCACCTCGAGGCGAGCCGCTTCCGAGGACCGCCGAGCCCCAGCCTACCTGCCCCCGCGCCCCATGGGTGACCTATCGGCAAGCGCGCCCCGCGGCAGGACTACCATTGCTTGCGCGACTGCTCGAGCCTGGGCTGGGCCTCTCGACGCACCTGGCCCCCCAGGTCCCGGATCCGCGCATCGATGCGCTCGTAGCCCCGGTCGATGTGGTAGACGCGCCGGATCTCGGTCTCGCCCTCGGCCACCAGACCGGCGAGCACCAGGGCGGCGCTGGCGCGCAGGTCGCTGGCCATGACGGTCGCCCCCGAGAGCCGCGCAGCACCCTCCACGATCGCCTGGGGACCTTCCTTGCGGATCAGGGCGCCCAGGCGCAACAGCTCGGCCACGTGCATGAAGCGATCCGGGAAGATCCGTTCGGTGACCACCGAGATGCCGCGAGCGACGCTCATGGCCGTCATGACCTGCGCCTGCAGGTCCGTGGGAAAGCCGGGGAACGGGAGCGTGGCGATGTCGGTGGCCTCGAGGCGCGCGGGGCCCTCGGCACGCATCCAGTCCGATCCGGACGTCACCTTGGCACCCATCGCGCCGAGCGTTTCGCGCAGGGCCGTGAGGTGGCCCGGATCGATGCCGTCGACGGTGACGTCCCCGCCGGTCATCGCCCCCCCGACCAGGAACGTCCCGGCCTCGATGCGGTCGCCACCGATGGTGATCTCGGCGCCGTGGAGGCATGCCACGCCCTCGATCTCGAGCGTGTGGCCGCCGCGCCCGTGGATCCGCGCACCCATGGCGATCAACGCGTCCGTCAGCTCGAGCACCTCGGGCTCCATGGCCGCGTTCTCGAGGCGCGTGGTGCCCTCGGCCAGCACGGCGGCCATGAGCGTGTTGGCGGTGGCCAGGACACTCGGCCCGAAGCGCGTGCCGACGAAGACATGGGCACCGTGCAGGCGGCGCCCCACGTCGCTGAGCAGGTAGCCGCCCTCGACCCGGATCCCGGCCCCGAGGGCATTCAGGCCCTTGAGGTGCTGATCCACGGGCCGGACGCCGAAGACGCAACCACCCGGCATCGAGACCTGGGCGTGCCCACGCCGTGCCACGAGCGGTCCGAGCACGCAGACCGAGGCGCGCATGGTCGAGACCAGGTCGTAGGGCGCCTCGCAGGGACCCTCCCTGTCGGCCCGGAGACGCAGCACGTCGCCGTCGCGGTGGATCACGACTCCGAGCTGCTCGAGGATCAGGGCCAGGGTGGCCACATCGCGCAGGTCGGGCACATTGCGCAGCACGACCTCGCCGTCGGCCAGGAGCGCCGCGGCCATGATCGGGAGCACGGCGTTCTTGCTCCCCGCGGCCCGAACGCGGCCGGACAGCCGTGCACCACCCGTCACGATCAGCCGATCCACGCACCCTCCCGTCCTGCGGCCGGCCTTGACACCACCTTCCCACCTCCTAACATCGCGTGATTCAGCGGCCCCCAGGGGATGGCATACCCGCGGCGCGAGACTAGGCGCCCCGACGGGCGCGCGCAACGGCATCCCGGGCCATGTGCTCCGCGAGACGAGATCGTCCATGACGCAGGCATCGATTCCCGAGACACCGAACAGCAACCCCGACGAGTTCACGCCGGACGAGATCCTGCCCGGCGACGCGACCCCGCCGGGGGACGACTCCGGCCCGGTTCCGACCGATCCGGAGGTGTCCGAGACTCCCGCGCCGCTCGAGCCCGACATGTCCCTCGCCTCCTCGGAGACCGAGCCGGGGGAGGTGATTCCACCCGTTCCGCCCCGTAACTGGATGGAGCAGGTGCCCTCGAGCTGGGAGGGCTTCCAGGCGCTGGTGGCGGAGATCAACGAGAACCGCAACAGCCGCCGGAGCTTCCGCCGGTGGCTCGGGAACCTCGACGAGTCCGACTCCGCTCGCCGCGGCATCGGCCTCTTCGCCGTCGGTGACGCCGTGCGGGCGCTGGCGCCGCTGAACCATGTCGAGGGTGACCTCGGTCAGCTGCTGCTCGGAAAGGCCAAGGCCGAGAACCACGACCCCGTCGGTGCGCTGAAGCAGTGGGCGTCGGTCGCGAGCAAGCCCGGCGTCGGTCGTCAGGCCTCGCTCTGGGCGCTCGAACTCCACGCCCGCCGCTTCGAGGCCGAGGAGGCCGAGGCCGCCGTGGCCGCCTTCAAGACCACCGGCACGCCGTCGCCCGCCGACATCAGCTACGCCGAAGGGCTGGCCGTGGAGGCCTCCGGTGACCACGCGGGCGCCGTCGCCAGCTGGCGTGTCACGCTCCAACACGACCCCAACCACGCCTCGGCCCTCTTCTCGCTGGCCTACCGGCTCGACCTCCAGGGCGAGGACGAGGAGGCCATGGAGCTCTACAAGCGTTTCCTCGGCGGAGAGCTGCGTCCGCACACGGGCGCGCTGATCAACCTGGGCATCCTGTACGAGGACCAGGACGACTACCGCAACGCGCGCCGCTGCTACCAGCTCATCGTCGACTCCGAGCCGACCAACCTCCGCGCGCAGCGCTACCTCGCCGATGCCGAGGCCAGCATGGGCCAGTACTACGACGAGAGCCGGGAGCGCAAGGTCGACAAGCACAACGCGGTCCTGCGCATCCCCGTCACCGACTTCGAACTCTCCGTGCGCGCGCGCAACTGCCTGCAGCGGATGAACATCCACACCCTGGGCGACCTCGTCTGCCGCACCGAGAGCGAGTTGCTCTCCTTCAAGAACTTCGGCGAGACGAGCCTGCAGGAGGTCAAGGAGATCCTCGGCGTCAAGGGCCTGCGACTGGGCATGCTGCCCGCGCCCCAGGCGTCCGCTCCGGCCGTGGTCGGCGACAGCGGCGACATCCGCACCAAGGGCGTCTCCGAACTCGACCTCTCGGTGCGCTCGCGGACCGCGCTCTCGACGCTGGGCCTGCACACCGTGGGCGATCTGCTGGCGACCTCCCCCACCACGCTCATGTCCTGCAAGAACTTCGGGCAGACGTCGTTGGACGAGATCAAGCGCAAGCTGGCCGAGCTGAACCTCAACTTCGAGGCCTGACCGCGGGCCCGCTCGGAGCTGGGACATGTACGACTTCGTTTCCGGACGCCTCGTGGAACGGGGCGCGGGCGAAGTCGTGGTGGAGGCCGGCGGCATCGGCTACCGGTTCCTCGTGTCCGGGGCGACGGCCGGTCGGCTCCCGGCCGAGGGCAAGGTCACCGTGTGGGCCGAGCACATGGTCCGCGACGATCGTCACGTGCTCTACGGCTTCGCGAGCCGGGAAGAGCGGCGCATGTTCCTGCAACTCCTCTCCGTCAACAAGGTCGGCCCGGCCATCGCGCTCGCGTTGCTGTCCGCCATGGAGCCGGGCGACCTCGCGGCGAGCATCGATGCCGGCGACGCGAGGCGGCTCAGCACGGTCAAGGGCGTGGGCAAGCGCACGGCCGAGCGTCTCTGCCTGGAACTGAAGGATCGCCTGACCACGCTCGCCGCCGAGCTTCCTGGACGGGTGACCGACCGCGCCGCGTCCGTGGCGGCGGCCCTGGCGTCGCTGGGCTACCCGCGCGCCGCGGCACAACAGGCGGCCGACGTCGCCTGTGCCGCCGCCGGGGCCGAGACGCCCCTCGCCGATCTCGTCAAGCGGGCGCTCCAGCACTTCGCTCGTTCGGCGGATGCCTGACGCGCTCGGCCCGAGCCAGCCCCAGGGCGAGCAGTTGCACGTCGGCGGGCGTGACCCCGGCGAGGCGCGAGGCCTGGCCCAGGTTGGCGGGGCGGATCCGCCGCAGGACCTCGCGCGCCTCGAGCCGAAGCTGGCCCAGCAGGGTGTCGTCCAGGGCTTCGGGCAGCGGCGTGGACTCCAGGGCCGCGGCCCGCTCCACGTCGCGACGTTGGCGCGCCACGTAACCCGCGTAGCGCACGTCGAGTTCCACCTGCATCGCCTCGTCGGAGTCGAGTCCGAGCGACGAGAGCGACGGGTCCTCCTCCGAGAGGGTGGCCCAGGTCACGCCCGCGGCGACGCGGCGACGGCGCGGTGCGTCGGACTGCCCGAGCGCGCGGATGCCGCGGGCGATGTTCGCCTCGCGGACATGCTGGAGCGCGAGTGCCTCGTCGTCGAGCAGCCCCACGGCGTGGGCACGCTCCGCCAGCCGCCGATCGGCGTTGTCCTGCCGCAGCAACAGCCGGTATTCCGCCCGGCTCGTGAACATCCGGTACGGCTCGCGCGGGCAGCAGCTCACCAGGTCGTCGATCAGCACGCCCACGTAGGCCTCGTGCCTGCCCAGCACGAGTCCGTCCTCCCCGCGCGCGGCGCGGGCCGCGTTGAGGCCGGCCACGAGTCCCTGTGCCGCGGCCTCCTCGTAGCCACTCGTGCCGTTGATCTGCCCCGCGAGGAACAGCCCCGAGAGGGCGCGACACTCCAGCGTCGGACGCAGCTGGTAGGCAGGCACGGCGTCGTACTCCACCGCGTACCCGGGTCGGAGCAGGCGCGCACCGGCCAGTCCCGGCACGCTGTGGACGATCTCCAGCTGGATCTCGGCCGGCAGGCAGTTGGACAGCCCGTTGAGGTACAGCGACGGTCCGTCGGTGGTCTCGTGCTCGATGAACACGCGGTGATGGTCGCGGTCAGCGAAGCGCACCACCTTGTCCTCGAGCGACGGACAGTAGCGCGGACCGGTGCTCTCCAGCGCGCCCCGACCGTACGGACTCCGCGCGAGGTTCTCCCTGACCACGTCGTGCGTGGCCTCGGTCGTGGCCGTGCGCCAGGTCGGTCGGCTCGGGCGGTCCTTCGGCGGGTCGGTGCGGAAGGAGAAGCGCCCATCGTCCGGCGGGCCGATGTGCTGTTCGAGCCCCGAGAGGTCGACCGACCCGGCGTGGATGCGCGGCGGCGTGCCGGTCTTGAGCCGCACGAGTTCGAGGCCGAGCCCGCGCAACGACGCCGACAGCTGCCGCGCCGGAGCCTCACCGATGCGCCCCCCCGCCGAGACCCTGTCGCCGACGTGCATCAGGCCGCGCAGGAACGTGCCCGTCGTCAGCACGATCGCATCGGCCGAGAGCCGGGTGCCGTCCGTCAGGCGCACCCCGGCCTGGGTCCCGCCCTGATCGAGGATCGCCGCCACCTGGCCGCGACGGACGCTGACGCCGGGCGTGCCCACGGTCGTGGCCCGGACGAAGGCCGCGTAGCGCTCCTTGTCCGTCTGCGCACGCGGGCTCTGGACCGCGGGTCCCTTGCGGGTGTTCAGCATGCGGAACTGGATCGCCGCGTGGTCGGCGGCGATGCCCATCAGGCCGCCCAGCGCATCCACTTCGCGGGCCAGCTGTCCCTTGGCCAGCCCCCCGATGGACGGGTTGCAGCTCATGCGTCCGATGGCGGCAGGGTCTAGAGTGATCAACTCCACGCGCGCGCCGACTCGCGCGGCGGCCCGGGCGGCCTCCACGCCGGCGTGCCCCCCGCCCACGACGAGGACCTTCATGCGGCGGCGTCCAGTCGTCACCATGTGTGCGTTCCGATCCTAATCGTCGCGAGCCCTCGGCGCCCGTCCGAGCTCGTCTTCCCTGGGCGCCCCCGGACTTCCGCCATCACCTCGCACCTCGAGCTCGCCGACGTGGACCTCACCCGGGACGGGCGCCCCCTCGTGAGGGGCCTGTCGCTGGAACTCCAGCCCGGCGAACGCCTCGTCCTCGTCGGCCCCAACGGGAGCGGGAAGTCGACCCTGCTGCGCGCGGTGGCGGGTCTGGCCGAACCCTCCCGCGGCCGCATCGACCGCCCCGCGACGCCACCGGGCATGCTCTTCCAGGAAGGGGCGCTCTGGCCCCACCTGACCGTCGAGCAGCACCTGGCCTTCGTGGACACGAGCGGGGACCTGGCCTGGCGCGATCACCTGCTGACCCTGTTCTCCCTCGGGGCTCTGCGGCGCTCCCGACCCGACCGCATGTCCGGCGGCGAGCGCGTGCGCCTCGCCCTCGCTCGCACGTTCGCCGGTCGCCCGGCGTGGGTGCTGCTCGACGAACCCCTCACCCACCTCGACCCCGCGATCCAGGGTGACGTCCGCCAGACGCTGCCGATGCTGGTCGAGGAACTGGGCGCCACGGCCCTCACCGTGACCCACGATCCGGACGACGTGCTGCTCTTCGGTCGCCGCCTGCTCGCTCTCGACGGTCGCGGCGGCTGGTGGCTCGGCGACGCCCGGACCGCGCTCGAGTCCCCGCCCACCGCCTCGCTGGCCGTCTTCTGCGGACGCGGGACGGTGCTCCAGGGCCGAGCCGACGACCGTGGGGAGGTCGACCTCGGCGTCGGGCTGACCCTCCAGGGTCGTCGGCCGGGCGAGTCCGTGAGCGCCTTCCTCGACGCCGCCGCCGTGCAGTTCGGGGACTCGTTCGAGACGGAGGGTGAGCCGGCCGTGTTCGTGGCCCCCGACCGCCGCGGCGGATCCTGGCTGCGCATCGGGCCGCGCCTGTTCCGCAGCGCGCACAGTGCCGGGCACTTCCGGCCGGGCGATGCCGTCTCGGTCCGCATCGTCGGCGAGCCACGTCCGCTCCAGGAAGGCGTCGGCGCATGAACCTGCGCGCGCTTGCGGGTCTCGGGCTGTTGGTGGCGTTCGCGGGCGCGCTGCTGGTGGTCTCCCGGTCGGGTGAGCCGGACCCCCAAGGACCCGGGACGACCTCGGTCGGCGACTCGGCCAGCGCCGCCCTCGACCGCTTCACCGGGCCGGACTCGTGCCTGCCCTGCCACGCCGACGTCGTGAGCGAGTGGAGGGCGTCGATGCACGCCCAGGCCTTCCTCGATCCGCAGGTTCGTGCCCCCAGCCAGAGCAACAACTTCCAGAAGACCGAGTGCCTGCCGTGTCACGCGCCGGCCCCGCTGTTCGACCACGGCATCCTCGAGGGCACGCGCGTGCTGGCGCGCGGCGAGCGACGGGCCGACGGCATCGACTGCCTCAGCTGCCATCGCACCGGCGAGGGCATGGCCGCCTCGCGCACGGGCCTGACCGGAGCGTGCCGGCCGGTGTACCGCGAGGAGCTCTCGACCCACCGGATGTGCGCGGCATGCCACGACCAGCACAACACGCATGAGGAGTGGCTGGTGTCCCCGGCGGCCGGCGCGGGCGACGACTGCATCAGCTGCCACATGCAGCGCGTCGCGCGCACGGACACCGAGGTCGGCGCGCCCCGCTCCGGACGCAGCCACCGCTTCCTGGGTGGGCGGGACAGGGACTTCGCCCTCGCCGGACTGGCGCTGACCCACGAGCTCCGGCAACCCTCGGGTGACGCCGGAGACCGCGTGCTGGCGGTCACCCTCGAGAACCGGTTCGCCGGGCACAACCTGCCCACCGACTCGCGCAACCGTGCCCTGGACCTGGTGGTGACGCTCTTCGACGCGCACGGTCTGGCGCTCCCGGCGACGGTTCCGCTCGTCGCCCCGGGCGAGACCGAGGGCACCGCCCGCCGGCGCTTCCGAAACCCGTACCGGTCGTCGGGCAACCCGAGCACCCAGCTTCCCGCCGGCGAGTCCTCGCGGCTGGAGGTTCCGCTGCCGTCCTCGGCCCGGCGGGCCCGCATCGAGCTGCTCTACAAGCTGCAGCCGTTCATCACCGACGGGGAGGCGCACTGGAGCCTCACCGAGGACGTCGTCCTGCCCTGAGCCGCGCCGGGACCCCGCTTGAACCCGCCGGGATCGCATGGGAACGTGCCTTGCCCGGGAAGAGTCCCGGCACCCGGTCCGTCGGACCCTGGACGAGATGATGACGCCCTCCCGCTCCCTGCTTCCGCTGCTCCTGGTCGGTGCACTCCTGACGGCGTGCTCCGGCCCCGAGAACTACTTCCAGCGCCGCTGGTACGACGCCACCGATGTGATCGACCTGAAGTACGGATGTACCTGGAACTCGTTCGGGCTCGGCGCCAAGGTCGAGGCCACCAACTACATCGGGGCCGGCATCGGCATCGGCATCCAGGAACTGCTGTACGAGCAGTTCGGACGGCACCTCGCCGTCGACGAGGCGGACTTCCTGTACCTGGGCGTCTTCGGCGTCGACGGCCCCGGAACCGAGAACCCGCCGTCCCACCGCAGCGAGTTCAGTGTCGTGGGCATCAACTGCTGCCAGGACGAGCGGCCGCTCTGGGTGGACCGCTTCCGCGTGGGTGGTGAACTCTGGCTGCTCAACGCCGTCGGCGGCGTCTACCTGAACGCCGGGCAGGCGGTCGACTTCCTCGGCGGCCTGCTCATGCTCGACATGGCGGACGATGACAACCTGCCGCTCGACGTGCCCTGGTAGGGACGCGGCGGCGACCCCATACTCGCGCCGATCCGGCGTGAAGCGGCGGTTCCGCGCGGGTTTCCGAGCGCCCCGGGGCGGGGCAGCCGCACGATTCTGCTCGAATCGTCCCAAAAGTCTCGCCACACTCGGGTCGATGGGCACCCGGTCCCCTTCCAGAGGGGGCCCTTGACCGTTTGGCTCCGTCCCCCGCCGGGAAACCCTCCATGTCCAGTTCGCGTGCCTCTTTCGTCGCCCTGATCGTCGTCGGCCTCCTCGCCACCGGGTGTGCCGCACCCGGCGACAACTACCTCTCCGACCGCGGCTACGACCTGACCGACGTCATCGACGTGAAGTGGTCGGGCTCCTGGGACAGCTATGGCCTGGGCGCCAAGGTCGAAGCGACCAACTATCTCGGCGCCGGCGTCGGCTATGGCGCCGCGAACGACGTCGACGAGAAGTACGGCCGTCGCTGGGACCACTCGGATCGCAACGTCTTCGTGCACATGCTGCTGTGGGGCTACGACGGCCCGGCCAACGACCCCGGCGCCTCCCGCGGCGACGACGAGTTCTACGTCGTCGGCATCAACGGCTGGCAGGAGCGGCGTCCCGCGATGTTCCAGCGCTGGCGCGTCGGCGGCGAGGTGATCTTCATGCCGCTCAACCTCGGCCTCTACGTGAACCTGGCCGAGATCGGTGATTTCCTCACCGGCATCGTGACCTACGACTGGGCCGAGGACGACCACATCGCGTTCGGCACCGGACTCTAGTCGCCCGGCTCAGCGGCGCGCTTCGACGAAGCCCCGCAACAACACGTCGGGGCCGAGCGGCTCGATCCGCGGATCGATCAGCCCGAGGCGCGCGGCCAGGACCTCGGCCGTGACGTCACCGGTGGCCGGGTCGCCCCCCAGGGCGGCCAGGCTCCCCGGACCCAGACGATGCGGGGTCAGGAACACGGCCAGCTGATCGATGAGGCCGGCCTGACGGCACCGGGTCAGGGTGTGGGCACCGCCCTCGACCATGACCCGGTGCACCCCGTTCAGCCGCAGCGTGTCGAAGACGGCGGCGAGCCAGCCCGGCCCCGCGGGCACGCGGAAGATGACCGCACCTCGCTCGGCCAGCCCGGTCGCGCGGCGCTCGCTGCCGCCCGCACCGTCAGCATCGGTCGCGAACAGCCAGGTGGGCGTCTCGTCGGCGGTGGACAGCAGCTGGCAGTGCGGTGAGGTCCGCAGGTGCGGGTCGAGCACCACTCGGCGCAGCGGTCGAACCGCCGGGACGCCCCGGGCGGTCAGGCCTGGATCGTCGACCTCGACCGTGGTCGCGCCCACGACGATCGCGTCGAGATGGGCGCGCCACAGATGCACCCGGGCGTTGGCCTCGGCACCCGTGAGCTGGAACCGGGAGGGGTCCGGAGACGGCGGTGGTGCAAGCGCTCCGTCGGCGGACTGGGCCCACTTCGCCAGGACGTGGGGTCGCCCGGAGCGCTGGGACTGCACGAAGCGGTCGAGCAGCCCCGCGCACGCCGCGTCCTCGACCTGGACGACTTGCACGCCGTGCTGCTCGAGCAGGGTGAGGCCGCGCCCGGCGTGTGCCGGGTTGGGATCGACGGCTCCGACCACGACGCGAGCCACCCCCGACTCCAGGACGGCCTCGAGGCAGGGCGGCTGCTTGCCGTGGGTGCTGCAGGGTTCCAGGGTGACCACCAGGGTCGCGCCCCGCGCCGCACCACCGGTGCCCGCGCGCGCCAGGGACTCGAAGAGATCACGCTCGGCGTGCAGCGCACCGAAGTGTCGGTGCCAGCCCTCCGCCACGACCTCGCCGTCGCGGAGCAGCACGGCGCCGACGGGGGGGTTGGGTTCGACATCCCCGCGCGCGGCACGGGCGAGTTCCACCGCCCGCGACAGGGCGGCGACCTCGCTCGCCTTCGCCGGCGCGGGGCTCAGACCGCCGCCGGGGCCGGGGAGGCCGGGGCCGAGCGCACCTCGGACACCGCGTGCCCGGAGAGGGTCAGGGCCGTCACGTCGGTGACCTCGACCTCGATGAACCGTCCCTCCACGTCGGGATCGCCCTCGAAGACGAGCCGGTCGAACGCGAGGTTGCGGCCGAACAGGCGCCGCGGGTCCTTGCGCGAGGCACCCTCCACGAGCACCTCGTGACGGGACCCGATCAGGCCGCGGTGACGCTCCAGCATGAGGCGGTTCTGAAGCGCATTGAGTGCGGCGAGGCGCTCACGCTTCACGGCGTCGGGCACGTCATCGTCCATCCGCCCGAAGGCGGGCGTGCCCGGGCGAGGCGAGTACCGGAAGACGTAGGCCTGGCTGAAACGGCTGCGTTCCATCAGGCGGCGCGTGCCCTCGAAGTCCTCGTCGGTCTCACCCGGGAAGCCCACGATGATGTCGGCGCCGATCTCGATGCCCGGGATGCGTTCGCGAAGCGAGACGAGGATCTCGTCGTAGCGCTCGACAGTGTAGCCGCGAGCCATGCGCCGCAACACGCTGTCGCTCCCCGACTGAGGCGGCAGGTGCAGGAACAGGCCACTCTTGCGGCAGGCGGCCATGGCATCGACGAGACGGTCGTCCATCTCTTCGGGGTGACTGGTGATGAAGCGCACGCGGTGCAGGCCGGGCAGCTCCTCGAGTCGGTGCAGGAGCTCGCCCAGGCTGCGGTCCTCGCGCCGGCCCCAGGCGTTGACGGTCTGGCCCAGGAGCGTGACCTCGACCACGCCGTCGTCCACGAGCTGGTCGATCTCGGCGATCACGTCGGCCATGGGTCGCGAGACCTCGACCCCGCGCGTGTTGGGCACGACGCAGTAGGTACAGCGCTTGTCACAGCCGCGCATGACGTTGACGAAGGCGCGTCCGCGGTGCGGGCGCACGGTCACGTCGCGCTCCTCGCTCACCGTCTCCGGGTCCCCCTCCAGGGCGATCAGCCGGGTGCGGTCGGCACGCACCTCGTCGAGCATGCGCGCGACCTTCGGAAAGTCCCGCGTCCCGGCCACGAAGTCGAGGGCCGGCCAGCGCGAGAGCAGCTCCTGCCCCTGGCGCTGGGCCTGGCAGCCGAGCACACCGAGAGCCAGATCGGGGTGGCTGCGCTTGAGCACCGACAGCTCACCCAGATGGCTGTGGACCCGATGCTCGGCCTGATCGCGGATGGCGCAGGTGACCAGCAGCACCGCCGCCGCCTCCTCGTCCCGGTCGGTGAAGTCGTACCCGGCCCGCTTGAGCGCCGAAACCATCAGTTCGGCGTCGAGCTTGTTCATCTGGCAGCCGAAGACCTCGAGCAGCACCTTGGGGCCGCCCGCGTGGCCGATCGGAGGAGGACTGAGCACCGCGTCGTTCATCGCCCGCATTGTGCCAGAACAGGTCCCTGCTCCGCCCACCGTTGCGCCACTCCGCGTGTCGCTCTACGGTCCCGCTGTGAGTGTCCTTGTCGGAGCCCTGTTCGGCGTGCTGCCCTCGGCGCTGCTGCTGGTGGGTGGCCTTGCCGCCGGCGCCGCGGCGCAGACCGGCTCGGAGCAGCCCGGCGTGCTGTGGTCGGCGGGCCAACGCCGGCAGGCCGTCGAGGTGTTGCGGGAGGTCGTCGCCGACCACCCCGACGACCGGGCGCTGCGCCTGCGCCTCGCGGAGTGGGAGCTGGCCGTGCACGCCTACGCGGCCGCCGCCGTCACCGCCGCCCCGCTGGGCCGGGATGGCGACCACGTGAGGGGCCCGGCCCTGTACCTGCTCGCCGAGTATGAACAGGCCCTCGCGCTGCTCGACGTCGACGACCCGCTGCAGTGCCTCATGCGGCTCGATGCGCTCGAGGCCCTCGGCCGTGCCACCGAAGCCGAGGCCGCCGCGCTCGCCGCCGCCGCCGTCCTGGGCGCCGACCACCCCGAACTGCTGGTTCGCGCCGGCCAGCGCGGAGAGCAGCGGGGCGACCCCGAGGCCGCCATCGCCAGCTATCGCGCCGCGCTGCAGCAGGATCCCCTGGCCGCCGCCGCGCTCTTCCGCCTCGGGCGCGCCCTGATCCAGTCGGGCCGCCGCGAGGAGGGTCTCGAGGCGCTGGCCGAGCATCGCCGGCTGCTCCCGCTCCTCGACGACCTCGACTTCGCCCGGCGCTCGGTGGATCTCGAGCCGCTCCACGCCAGCAACCACGCTCGCGTCGGCGATGCCGAGCGCGCGCTCGGTCGCACTCTCCTCGCCGAAGCGGCCTACGTCCGCGCTCTCGACCTCGCTCAGCCGCACGAACAGGCCCCCATCACCCTGCGCGCCGCGCGCCATCTGGTGGAAGAACTCGATCGACTCGACGGCGCGCTCGCCCTCCTCGATCGCGCCTTCGAAGCCTCCCAGGATCCACGACTCGCCGTGCGCGCGGGCGACCTGCTGGCCGACGCGGGCCGGACGGCCGAGGCGGCCGAGCGTTTCCGAAGGGCTCAGGAACTGCGCCCCGGCGACGAGCAGATCGCGGCTCGGATCGCGGCTCTGGGCCTGTCCGGACCGGATCGCGACGCATGAGCGGGCGCCCGTCGGCTGCCTGGGCGATCCCGGCGTTGGGCCTGGTGCTGGCCTGGGGCTGCGGGGAGACCGAGAGCGCCGAGCCGCCCCCGTCCGAGACCACCACGCCCGTCCCCGAGCCGTCGCCGTCGCCGTCGGTATCGGGCTCGCCGGGTCCGCGGTCACGCGACGGCGCGTGGTTCGTCGATGTCGCGGAGTCGTCCGGGCTGGTCTTCCTGCACGACGCCGGCCTGCTCCCCGAGAAACACCTGCCCGAGACCATGGGCGCGGGCGCGGCCCTGGCCGACGTGGACGGCGACGGGGATCTCGACGCATACCTGGTGCAGTCGGGCCCGATGCCCGTCCCAGGCGCCGCCCCCGACCGGCGCCCCGGCAACGCCCTGTTCCTCAACGACGGGCACGGAACCTACACCGATGCCTCCCGGGCGAGCGGCGACGCGGCCCACGACGGCTACGGCATGGGCGTGGCCGCCGGGGACGTGGACGACGACGGCGACGTCGATCTCTTCGTCACCAACCTCGGACCCGACGTGCTGCTGCGCAATGACGGCGAGGCCCGCTTCACCGACACGACCGGCGACGCCGGTGTCGGTGACCCCCGCTGGACCGCCGGCGCGACCTTCCTGGACGCCGACATCGACGGCGACCTCGACCTGTACGTCACGGCCTACGTCGAGGTGGACCTGTCCGACCCGCTGTGGTGTGGCCGCCGCGAGCCGGGTTGGCGCAGCGCGTGCCACCCGGACGCCTACGCGGGCCTCCCCGATCGCTTCTACCGGAACCGCGGCGACGGCACCTTCGAGGACGCCACGACCGACGCCGGCCTCGCGACACCGGACGCACCGGGCAAGGGGCTCGGCGTGATCGCGACCGACATCGACGACGACGGCCTGCCCGATCTGTACGTCGCCAACGACAGCGTCGAGAACCGGCTCTGGGTCAACACCGGCGGCGCCTTCGTCGACGGGACGTTGCTCGCCGGCACGGGGGTCAACGGACGCGGCCTCACCGAGGCCGGCATGGGCCTCGCCGCCGGCGACATCGACGGCGACCACGACAACGACCTGTTCGTCACGAACTTCGACGACGAGTCGAACACCCTCTATCGCAACGACGGCGAGGGGCTCTTCACCGACGCGACGGTCGCCGCGGGGCTCGAAGCACCGAGCCGGCTCCCGGTGGGATTCGGCACCGTGGCGGCCGACCTCGACAACGACGGGGACCTGGACCTGGCCGTGGCGAACGGGCACATCATCGACAACATCGAGCTCTACCACGACGGCAAGACCCACGCGCAACGGGGACAGCTGTTCCTCAACGACGGGGCCGGCCACTTCTCCGAGGACGTGGTCGCCGCGGGGGACCTGGGCGCCCCACCGACGGTGGGTCGGGGCCTGTATGCCGGCGACGTCGATGCCGACGGCGACCTGGACCTGCTGCTGACCACCTGCGGCGGTCGCGCGCGCCTCCTGGTCAACACGCACGGGACGGACGCCGGTGCCAGCCTCGCGATCGAAGGCCTGCCGCCGGGCACACGGCTCCGTGCCACGACCCGAGACGGCCGGCGTCGGGATCTCACGGCCGGTCCGGCTCCCTCGTACTTCGGGGCCTCCGCACCCGGGATCCACCTGGGCCTGGGCCCCGGCGGCCGCCTGGCCGCACGCCAGCTGGAGCTCTCTCCGCCCGGCTCGACGACGTTCCTCCGACTCCGACTCCCAGCTCGCCCCGAGACGGCCTCCGAACGGATCCTGATTCACCTGCTCCCAGGAGGTCCGCAGCTGATCCGGAGCGAGCGCCTGGGTACCATCTCCGATTCGGCCACCGCGCCCTCCTCTTCCCCCCCGGCACGAGACGCCCGATGAGCCTCGTCACCTCCGCCCTGCTGTCGCTCGCCACTCTGCTCGCCCTGGCGCCTTCGACGGCGGCGGCAACACCCGTCGCCACGCCGCCCGACGACGACCAGATCGTCGGGCGCGTCGGCGGTGTCGATCTGACGCGGTCGCAGTACGCCGAGTGGCTGCTGGAACGTCTCGGTATCGACTACCTGGAGACCTGGATGCGTGAACACGCCGCGCTGCAACTGGCCGAGGCCGAAGGAGTGCCCCCGACCGACGAGCAGATCGACGCCACCTGGGATTCCGAGCAGGCCCGCATCATCGCCAGTTTCCACAAGGGTGACCTGTCGGCGTTCCACAAGGACATCGAAGGTCGCGGCTACTCGATCGAGTCCTTCACGCGGCTGCGCAAGGCGCAGCTCCGGGCGGAGGTCGCCTTGGCCAACGTCGCCCTCGCCCGTCGCAGCGTCTCCGACGAGGAGGTCGCCGCCCGCTTCGACGCCATGTTCGGGGCGGAGCGCGAGGTCACGTCGGCCCAGGTGCTCTTCTTCAACATGTACAAGGACGTCGACCCGGGAACGCGCCCGGACCCTCGCACCCTGAAGGCGACCGCGAAGGCCCGCGCCGAGGAAGCCCTGGCGGCTTGGAGTTCAGGCGCCGACTTCACGCTGCTCCAGAAGGACTCGGACAAGCTCGGCTCGGAGTTCGTCTCCGACGGGTTCATCGACATCTACCGCAAGGACATGCTCGGCGTCGAAGTGGACCAGGCGCTGCGGCGCATCGATCGGCCCGGAGAGATCTCCCCCCCGATCGTGGTCTGGGACGGCTACGTGTTGATCCGACTGGTCGAGGTTCGCACGGTGGATCTCGACACGGAGCGGGAAGGGATCCGTGCCGAGCTGATGGCCCTCCCGCCCAACAGCGCCGAACTCAGCGCGGTGCAGCGCGATGCCGACGAGCGGGCCGAGCTGGAGCTGCTGCTGCTGCACTGATCGCGCGCCGGGTCTCGCGTGGACCGGTGATCCGTCAGCGATCGTCCATCCACTTGCGCCAGGCGGCCACCGCCTTGGTGCGATCGCCCTGGCTGGCGCGCGGGTCGTAGCCCGGGTCGTAGCCGGTGAGGCGCACGAGCGTCTCGGCAGCCGTCTTGCGGATCTGCGCGCTCGGGCTCTCGAGGACGGTGAACAGCTCCGGGACCGCCTCCACGGCACCGAACTCGCCGAGCACTTCCATGGCCAGGATGCGCACGAACGGATCCTCGTCCTGCAGCATCGGGATCAGGTCGGCGGTGAACTCCTTGTTGCGCCCCTCGAGGATCTGCGAGACGGCATCGAAGCGCTGCCCGGGATCGTCGTCGAGCAACTGACGACGCAGGCCGGCCTGGGCCGAGGTGGGTCCTGCCTCTGCGCTGGTCGCCGCGACCTCGCCGGTCGCCGCACCGTGCTGCCCCGCGATCAGACCCATGGCCACGGTCTGCTCCAGTCGAGCCACCATGTCTCCCAGGGTGTCGACGCGGCCGTTGACCAGGTCCATCCGGTTCCCGACCAGGTTCATCTTCTCGATCAACTCCCCGGTCTCGGCCTGACTGCGCAGCAGCCGGTCGATCTCCGAGCGGAGCTGATCCATGCTGCGCGAGAGGTCGGCCTCGGCGGCGCGCACCTGATCCAGGTCGCCGCGATAGAAATCGACGCGACGTTCGAGCTCACTGCCGTCGCGGCGCAGGTCGGTGACGTCCTGCTCGAGGGCTCCGAAGCGGGCGTCGGCGTCCTTCTGCTGCAGATCGCCCCGGGTCTCGGTGTAGCTGAAGTCCCCGGCCGCGAGGGGGCGCAGGTCGCGATACGCGGTCCAGGCCACCAGCATCAACAGCAGCACGATCAGCAGCGGATGAGTGCGTGTCTTCACCACCGTCTGGGTCGGCCCGCCGGCCGTGCCTCCCGGGGGGATGCACGTGCGGCAGAACAGCTTGCCCTTGATGGTGGTGACCTGGCCGGCCTGGATGTCAGCCAGGGGGATGCTCTCGTTGCAGCCGTCGCAGAAGTAGATCTTCATGGCGCTCGTCTCATGGCGCTCGGGGCCCCCTCCTTGCGGGTTTGACCCGTACGGTCCTAGAATGCCCTGATCGGTCTCGGAATTCGACATTCCGGACGCTCCGCCATGCGATTCAAGGACCCACGCCGCGGGTCCCCGCCTCCGGCGAGAATCGGCCCTCGACGTAACGGACCCATGTCTTCCTTACCCGAAAAATCGCCGGAAGACCCGCAACAGTCCCCTACCGCACCTCGGGCTCCGACCGCAGCCATGCACGCGGCGCGCCTGCGACGCCGCATGGGGACGGCCTCGCTTGCGTTCGATACCGGGATCCTGGAGAGGCTCGTCGACCGGGATCCCGACAACCTCGACAACCTGGCCGCCCTGGGCGAGGCCTACACGCGCCTGCGCCGCTACCGCCAGGGCCTGGCCGTGGACCATCGCCTGGTGGCGGCCCGGCCGGACGAACCGGTGTACCGCTACAACCTCGCCTGCTCGTTGGCCCTGACGCGGGACCTCGACGGCGCGTGTCAAGCGCTGCTCACCGCCATCGGGCTCGGCTACCGCGACTTCGAACACCTCGCGAAGGACGCCGACCTGCGCCACCTTCGGGCGGACCACCGCTTCGGGATCATCGAGGACCGGATCCAGGCGATCCGCCGGATCGAGGGCGGGTCCTCCCCGGAGTGACGCGCGGACGGGCTCAGGTGGACGGCGCGAAGGCGTAGGCCAGCAGCAACGCCGCCGCGGCGATCACCGGGGCGGCGATCACCAGGACCACGGCCGCGGTCTCGATCCGGTCGGGTGGCACGTCGAGGCTGGAGCTGTCCACCGGTGGCGGCAGCCGGGGCTCGCTCTGGGCCGAGCCGCAACGCGGGCAGAAGTGCCCTGACGGCGCCAGCGCGGCCGAGCACGCCACACAGCGCGCCGTCGGCGGTGGGTCCGCGGCGAGCGCGGCGACGGCCGCGTCGTGGTGACCGCACGCCGGGCAGGTCACCTGGACGAACGGCACCGCCTCGCCGCAGGCCAGGCAGAAGCGGATGCGCTCGTCGGCGGGGTCGGCGTCGGGATCGACCGGAGGGGTGTCGTTCGGGTCGCTCATCGATCAGAGGGTATCCACCGGAGCCGCGACGGACACATCGGCGGCCAGCCGTCCCGACCCGAGCACCAGTTCGCCGCGGTAGAAGACCGCGTACTGGCCGGGGGTGACGTCCTCGCTGGGTCGGGAGAAACGCACCTCGACGGCGTCGCCCCCCACGGCACCTTGCTCCAGCGCGACCAACCGGGCGAGTTCGGGTGTGTGGTGGTGGCGCAGCTGCACCGCCACGTCGCCCCACTCGGCCGCGCCATGCCAGACCACGCCCTCCACCCGACAGCGCTCGCGCCGCAGGGCCTCGCGCGGACCCAGGGTCACACGGCCGGTCACGGGATCGATGGCGGTCACGTAGCTCGGGCGCCCCAGCGCCACGCCCAGACCGCGCCGCTGCCCCACGGTGAAGCCGGCCACTCCCGTATGCTCGCCGAGGCGGCGCCCGGTCTCATCGACGAGGTCCCCCGCGGGGCCGAGGTCACCCCGACGCGCGCGCACGACCTCGCGGTAGTCGCCGTCCGGCACGAAGCAGATGTCGGCCGAGTCCTTCTTGGCCGCGACACCCAGGCCGAGCCGGCCGGCCTCGGACCGCACCTGGGACTTGGTCATCGCACCCAGCGGAAAGCGCGCTCGACGCCGCTGATCGGCGGTCAGCCCGGCGAGCAGGTAGCTCTGGTCCTTGTCCCGGTCCGCGGCCCGGAGCAGTCTCCCCGCTTCGAGCCGCGCGTAATGTCCGGTGGCAACGCCGTCACACCCCAGGGAGCCGGCCAGGTCGAGCAGCTCCCCGAACTTCAGGTCGTCGTTGCAGACGACGCACGGGTTCGGCGTGCGGCCCGCGGCGTAGTCCGCCGCGAAGCCGTCCATCAGGCGTTCGAAGGAGGGCTTGAGGTCGTGGGCATAGAAGGGGATCCCGAGCCGGTCCGCCACCGCGCGTGCATCGCGCGCGTCGGACAGCGAGCAGCAGGAGCGCGAGCGGGCGGCCGCTCCGGCCGACACGCCATTGCGCATGAACACCCCCACGAGGTCCTCGCCGGCCTCGGCCAGCAGGGCCGCGGTCACAGAGGAGTCCACGCCGCCACTCATCGCCACCAGGGTGCGTCCCGACATGGCGTCATGGTAGCGACCCGGCCTGACCCGGCCACAGGCCCCCTCACGCCTCGGCACGGGCCCGGCCCGGCCCCGTGTGTCCCGCCGTCGCCACGGCGCCGTCGCTGGCCCGGCGGGCCGCCGCCGTTCTATGATCCGGGCTTGCCCCGGCCGCTCCGGTCGCCCCTGCCCGCTTCCCGTGGATCCACCCCGCACCGATGTCCCTTCCCCCCTTGATCGGCCTCCTCGCCCTGCTCCAGGACGGTGCCGCCGGCACCGCCCCCGAGGGCGGCCTGATGCAGATGCTCCCGCTGTTCGCGGGCATGTTCCTGATCCTCTGGTTCGTCGTGATCCGCCCCGAACGCAAGGAACGCAAGCGGCGCGAGGGCATGATCAACGAGCTGCGCAAGAACGACCGCGTGCTGCTCACCGGCGGCCTGTTCGCCACCGTCGCCGCCGTGGGTGAGACCGAACTCACGATCAAGTTCGACGACGGGCCGACGCGTGTGAAGGTCGTGCGCTCCGCCATCGCGTCGGTGCTCGACAAGAACGGCGACGGCGCCGACGGGAAGAGCTGATCGTGGGCGAGGGCTCGGTGCTCCGTGGTCGCGCCGCGGAGGACGCCGCCGCCGAGGCGCTGCGCGCCGCGGGCTTCACGGTCATCGAGACCAACGCCCGCTTCGTCGGCTCCGAGCTCGACATCATCGCCCGCGACCCCGACGGCCTCGTGTTCGTCGAGGTGCGGGCGCGCGGGCCCGGCGACGTCGAGCCCTCGGCGACGCTCGGCTCCACCAAGTTGCGCCACCTGCTGAAGGGCGCGCGACTCTGGCTGTCGCGCCGGGCCGGAGCCGAGACTCCGTGGCGTTTCGTCGTGGTCGGCGTCGACCTCGACGAGGCCGGACGCCCCGTCGCCACGACCATCATCGAGGACCCCTTCGTCCACCTGCCGGAGTTCCACCATGGCGACCCGTGACCTCGCTCTCGCCGCACTGCTGCTCGGCGCGCTGCTGCTCGGCACACCCCCTCTCGCGGCGCAGCCCGCTCCCGGGGACGGCCCGCTCGCCGGGACCCTCGACGCCTACCGGGCGGTGCGCGCGCACGAACCCGAGATCGACCCGGTGAGTGTGGACATGGCCGCCGAGACCGCGGCGCGGCGGCAACGCCTGGCGGCCACTCTCGGCGAGGGCGTGATCTGGGTCACGGCTCGGGACGGCGCCGACCTCGACCGCTTCTTCCAGGACGACAACTTCTACTACCTGACGGCTGTCGACATCCCCGACATCGCCCTCGCGATGCGCGTGGCCGGCGGCGAGATCGAGGACGAGGTGCTGTTCCTCCCCGCCTACGATCCTCGCTTCACGATCTGGAACGGCGACCGGCTGTTCCCCGGCCCCGACGCCGAGCGCGCCACCGGCGTGCGGCGCACCGCGGAGTTGGGCGAGGTCGAGTCCGTGCTGGCCGAGATGCTCGCCACGCCCGCGACGCTGTTCACGCTGGACGAGCCCGCCGTGGCCGTGCCCGACGGCATCGAGACCGACCAGCGCGAGCTGCGTCGAGCCATCGCGAGCCTGCGCCTGGTCAAGTCGGACTACGAGACGCGCTGCCTTCGCACGGCCGTCGACATCACCTGCGCCGCCCTGCGCAACGCGCTCTTTGAGGTGGCGCCCGGCAACTTCGAGTACCAGGCGCAGGGCGCGATCGAGGGCACCTTCCTGCGACTCGGCGCCGAGCGCGTCGGCTTCGCCACGATCTGTGGCAGCGGGCCCAACTCGGTCACGCTGCACTACAACGCCAACCGCCGGCGCATGGAGGACGGGGACCTGATGGTCATGGACGTCGGCGCGAAGTACCAGTACTACACCGCCGACGTGACCCGCACGGTCCCGGTCAACGGCCGCTTCACCGAGCGCCAGCGCGAGATCTACGACATCGTGCTCGAGGCCCAGCGGCTCGCCGAGGCCGCCGCCAAGCCCGGTGTGAGCATGGCCGAGCTGGACCAGATCGCCCGCACCTACATCACCGAGCAGGGCTACGCCAAGGACTTCAAGCACGGGCTGGGGCACTGGATCGGCATGAACGTCCACGACGTCGGCGGCCGCGTCCCGATGGAGGTCGGCACCCTGTTCACCATCGAGCCGGGCATCTACCTGACCGACGAGGCCCTCGGTGTCCGCATCGAGGACGACTACCTGATGACCGAGTTCGGGGCCGTGAAGCTCTCCGCCTCGGTGCCGAGCGACCCCGACGCCCTGCAGGCGCTCATGGCCGGCCTGCGCTGATGCCGATGCAGGCCGCGTGAGAAGCCGCACCTCCATTCTCTCCTTCCTGCTCGTCGAGGCCTTGCTGCTGCTGGCTGTCGTCGTGCCGGTCGCCCACGTGCGCTCCTTCACCGAGCGTGTCGTGTTGTCCGGCGCGATGCCCGACCTGGCGCCGGCCGAGGGCCTCTACGTCCTGCTGCGCTCGGCCCTCATGGTCATCGCGCTGCAGAGCTGCTTCGCGCTGCGTGACCTGTACCGCTGGAACGTGATCGTCCGGCCCCAGCTCGTCGTCGTGCGGCTGGTGGAGAGCCTGATCACGGTGCTGATCACGGTGCCCCTGCTGCACTACGGCTTGGGCTTCCTCGACCGACAGCTCGACCTCGGCGGCGCGTTCCAGCGCCTGTCGATCCACCCGCTGCTGGTCATGGCCTGCGCGGGGGCGGCATTCCTCGTGGGCTACGGACTGCGCGTGCGTTGGCCCGGCTGGATGCGCGAGGCCCGCTTCGCGGAGCGCGTCGTGATCGTCGGCGGCGGCCCCGAGGTGGACGTCGTGGCGGAGGAGCTTCGCCGCCACCGCAACCCGGCCATCGATCTGGTGGGCTACGTGGATGACAGCCCCGGTGGTCGGCCGTCGCTCGGTCGGGTCGAGGACGCCGTGGAACTCGCGCGGAAGCTGGACGTCCAGCGATTCGTCGTCGCGCACGATGCGGCGCTCCCCGGCAAGACCGTGCTCGCCCTGCGACAGGCGGATGTGCGCACCAGCGACCTGTCGTCCTTCTATGAACAGCTCACCGGCCGGCTCAGCGTCGACGCCGTGGAGAGCCGCGAGACGTTCCTGGCCGGCGTCTCGGGCACCTCCGGGGCCAGTCGCATCGCGAAGCGCGCCGTCGATCTGCTGGCCGCGAGCTTCGGACTCGTGCTGGCCACGCCGTTGATGCTGCTCACGGCGATCGCGATCCGGCTCGAGAGCCACGGGCCGATCTTCTACCGGCAGGAGCGCGTGGGCCTCAACGGGCAGCCCTTCGCGATCACCAAGTTCCGCTCGATGCGTGCCGACGCCGAGACTGCGTCGGGCCCCGTCTGGGCCCAGGCCAACGACGACCGCATCACGCGCGTGGGTCGCTGGATCCGCAAGCTGCGCATCGACGAACTCCCGCAGCTCTGGAGCGTGATCACCAACGACATGAGTCTGGTCGGCCCACGCCCCGAACGTCCCTTCTTCGTCGATGAGCTGGGCCGCGACATCGCCAGCTACAACCAGCGGCACCTGGTGAAGCCCGGCGTGACCGGCTGGGCGCAGATCAACCACAGCTACGGCAACACCACCGACGACGCCTTCATCAAGCTGCAGTTCGACCTGTACTACGTGAAGCACCGCTCGCTGGCGCTCGACATCGCCGTGCTGCTCCGCACGATCAAGGTCGTGGTGCTGCAGCAGGGCGCCGTCTGACCCCGGGCGGCGCCGTGACCCTCAGTCGGGGATGGCCAGCGCCAGGGCGCGGACGGTCTCCGGTTCGAGTCGATGCAACTGCTGCACCAGCGGCCGCTCCGGATCGAGGCCCAGCTCGGTCAGCGGAACCGCGCCTTCCCATCCGCCCTCCTGGAGCAACGCGAGCCGCTGGGCCAGCAGCCGCGCGGTACCCGCGGCGTGCTCGCTGGGCCCCGCCGGCCCCTCCACCGGGAGCACGTCGACGCACTGCGCCAACGGCAGGCGCGGGTCCAGGCAGGTGCGCAGGGCGTTGAGTTGAGCCCGCCGCTCGATCTCGGCGCGCACCGACTTGGGCGACAGGCCGGCGGAGAGCACGCTGAGCAGCTTGCCCCCCGCTCCCCGGGACATGAACACCTGGAAGTCGACGATGTGCTGCTCCTCGTGCAGCGCGAGGGCGTCCAGGACCCGGGCCAGCACTTCGGGCGAATCGGCACGCCCTGACTCCGACGCGTCGGCCCACGCGGCCTCGCGCAGCCGTCGCGCGCAGTCCAGCGGCTCGAGCAGATCGCGCGCACCCTCCGAGAGCGCGTCGTCCAGGGGTGCATCGTCGGCCGGCAGGAGCACGCGCGTCCCGAGGATCTCCCGCACACGCGTGCCGTTCTCGACCTGGTCGAGATCGAGGTACACGGTGCGGTCCAGCCCGGCCCCCGCGATCCGCCCCCCCTGCGAGGCGACGAACCCGAGCACCTGCGGACGCCGGACGAACACCTGGTCGTAGCTCCCGACTGGCTCGGGCAAGTCGACCCGCCGGGCCGACTCGACGTCGAAGCAGGCGATGTCCGCCGGCAACCCCAGACCCTTGCCGCACACCACCAGCGCGCCCGGCAGATGTTCCCGCAGCGGCAGCGTCTCGAGCATCTGGCCGAAGAAGCCGAAGTCGTTGCGCGGCAGACCGGCCAGGGCGGGGCGGCCCGGGATCACCGCGGCCGCCTCGTCGAGGCGCGCGGTGAACGCGTCCAGGTCCAGGTGCACGCCGTCCTCGACGGCCTCGACGTAGGTCTCGCGCGCGGCCAGGTTCCAGGCGTGGGTCACGCGGCGGCCGAAGAGTTCCGCGGAGGACGTGCGGTCCGGGGCGAGATCGATGCGCTCATCCGGCGTGCGCGCCCCGCCGCGCTCGAGTTGCACGGCCCAACGCCGTGCCAGGGCCTCCTCGGCCGGCAACAGCACACCCAGTTCGTCGAAGTGCTCGAGCGCCCGGGTCGGGTTCCCCGCTGCGGCTTCGAGCCGCGCGAGCAGGCGCAGCCGGGCACGCTCCATGCCCGCCCCGCGGGTGGGTCGTCGCAGCGCGGTGCGTGCACGCGACGCGAGGGCCGGCATGGGAACCGAGGTGAGCACCGACTCCAGCAGGGCCAGGCTCGCCGGCACGGCCACGCCGGCCTCCAGGTCCGCGACGACACCCTCACCCGCGGCGTGCAGACGACCGGTGGCCGCATCCCAGCGCCGCCGCTGGAGCCGCACGCGGGCCGAGGGCATCGCCGGCACCGCCAGCCCGTCGCCCAGCGCCTCGATGCGTTCCAGGAGCGCACCCGCCTCGACCAGGTCACCCGCCGCGAGCAGGGCCTCGAAGGTGATCAGTGCCGCCTCGAGGGCATGTCCGCCCTGCCGTTCGGCGTCGGCGGCGCGAGCCCTGGCCACGCCGGTCTCGGGCGCTCGACGCGCGCGCTCGATCAGCGCCAGCGAGTGTTCGGGCTCCCGACCGAGCACCTCCGCCAGACGCCGGTCGGCCCGGAGGACCGAGGCGTCGTACCGAGCCGCCAGCCAGGCCCGCCCGTCCGCGAGCGCCGCGCGCAACGCGCTCCCACGCCCCTCGCGCGCCGAGAGCAGGTCGAGTTCCGCGCGCCACGCGAGCCCCTGGTCTTCCATCGCCTCGACACCACGGTAGGCTGCCTCCAGATCGCCGCGTTGAAGCGCCATCCAGACCAGATCCACGTGGGGATCGTCGGCATTCCCGATCAGGGGGTCGGCTGCGGTACAGCCCACCATGCCCACCAGGGCCAGCAGCAGCATCCGGGGAGCCCGCCGGGGCACACCCGTAAACCATTGACCAAGAGACACTTGCATGTTTTCGGCTCTTGTTAGGTGGCCCCGCGGGGCCAGACCGTGCCCGGAGCCCGGGTCATGTCGGGCCCCCTCGTCGACCCCGCCTACGATCGCAAAGACATGCCCCGACTTCACTTACGGTTTTTGTTCAAGATTTGGATCGGGTTGGCACGGCACGTGCAAGAAGGACTGGTGCCGAGGATTTTTCGGATGCTCAATCCTGCGGACCACCAGGGATCGGGCCCAGGTACCGCGCAAAAGGATTGAAGGGAGGAGGATAGGGTCGGCCCCGCTTCTGCGAGGCCGACCCTATCGCTTTTCCAGGCCGGGGAGCGCGTCTCTCAGCTTGAACCAGGAGCGAGAGATGGCGACGGTTCGGAGCCCGGAACCGACGACCTGACCGATGCTCTCCCTCCGACTCGTGGCAGCGCTCTCCCTGTGGCCCGTGGTCGCCGTCCTCGGCGTGCAGGCGTACATGGCGACCGTACGCGCCTCGGCCCTGGATTCCCGGGTGCCGCAGGGCCTGGTCCTCTGTGCCGCGGGAGCCGCCGTGGGCTGGGCCCTCGCCTGGATCGACGGGCGCCTGCGCTCGGGACCGGGGCGACCTCGGGCCGGCACGGCCTCGGTGGGCCTGTCGCTGCTGGTCGTGTTCCTCACGGCGACGGCGTTCTCACACGTGGGCGCCCACACCTCGATCAAGGTGCTGCGTGAGGAGGTCGCCCTCGAGCTGGCCTGGCTCTACCCGACGCTGGCCTTGCTCGCACCCCTGATCCTCGCGCGTTCGTCTCGACGGGTCGACGCCGCCGACCAGCTGCTCGTGCTGGCTCTCGGAGCCTGCGCCCTCGACGGTGCGTTCCTGTTCCTCTCCGCCCCCGTCGCGCTGTGCCTAGCCCTGACCGCGCTGGCGGCCCAGCTGGCTGCCGACGGACGGCGCCTCCCGATCTCCGGCATGCTGATCGCCGCGGCGACGTTCGTCGCCATCATGGGCGTCGCCACGGAAGTCGGGCTGAACCAGCTCACCGCGGTGCCCTCGTGGCGCTGGATCCTCGCCTCGGCCGCCCTGGCCGTCGCCGTCGCCGTCCGCCGGCGGGGGGCCGACGACTGGCGCCGCCTGCTCGCCGCTCCCACCGTCGCCGCGTTGCTCGTGGCCGTGTGCGGCGTGATCCTCACCGCGTACCTGGCGCAGACGGTCCACCCGGACCCGGCGCTGAACACCCGGCTGTACCTGTTCCGGCAGCACCCCAACTTCCTGGCACCATTCTTCCTGTTCCACGGGTTGCTGGCGGTCGGCCTCGGGTGCACGCGCGGGGGCCGCTCGCGGCTGTGGCTGCTCGGCGCGCTGCTGCTGTTCGCCTCGACGTTCATGACCGACAGCAACACCGGAAAGGCCGCCATGGCCCTCGGCCTGGTGGCCATCCCTGCGCTGTACGTCCTGCGGCGCGTCGCTCGCGTCGTGCCCCTCAAGCTCGTGCTCGGCCTCGGCGTGGCCGTCCCGCTCGTCCTCGCCGGCGCGGCCCTGACCCTGGGAGGCGACGACGCGCGCTCGTTCATGGGCTCCAGGATCGAGCGCTTCGAGAAGTCGGTCGACTATCGCGCCGATGCCTGGCGCAACAGCACCCAGATCGTGCGCGACCACCCGGCTCTCGGCATCGGACCGCACACGTTCCTCTCCGTCGAGCGCTTCAAGCCCGGCAGCCGCTTCTTCAACGAGCCCCAGCCTCCCCACCCTCACAACATGGCCCTCTACGTGGCCCAGGCCGGCGGCCTCGGCGCCCTGCTCGCCGCGCTCGTCTGGGGGCTGCTGTTGTTGCGGTCGCTGTGGTCGTTCTTCGCCGCGTTCCCCAGGGCCGCCGACGCGCCCGCGCCGATGCTGTTGGCCAGCCTGCTGGCGGCGGTCCTCGCGCTGCTCGCCGCCAACATGCTCGACCTCGGCCTCGCACTCATGACGGTGGTGCCCGGCCCGCTGTTCCTGCTGACCGGGCTGGCCGCCGCGTCCGACAGGCCGCGCCCGGCGCTGCGTCCCGGACCCGCGGCCCTGCTCGGTCTCGTCCTGCTGTCGATCCTGGTGACCGCGGGGCTGCTCCCGGTCCACGCGCGGACGCTCATGGAGAAGGCGCACCTGCTGGCGTTCGACTCCAGTCGCACGAACGACTCCCGCCTCATGGGCGAGGCCCACGACGCCGTACGCCGGGCGCTCCGGCTGGATCGGACCACGCCACGTGCTCACGAGGTCCTCAGCCGCTGGCTCGAGAGCAGCGCTGGCGGCCTGGAAGAAGCCCGGGATCTGATGCTCGACCTGATTGCCCTCGCGCCCCAGGACGGCGCCAGCCATGGGCTGCTCGCGCAGCTGTACATGCGCGCCGACATGCACCGCGAGGCCGCCGAGGAATTCGAGCGCGCGCTGTCCGTCGGCCACGGCAGCGTCCACCAGAATCGCGACCGCGCCGACCGCATCTGGTGCCTGGCCCGCATCGGTGAGCGCGAGCTGGCCGAGCGGGCCCTGTTCGACGCGATCCGCCTCGATCGCGGCGTGATCGTGAACATGACCTGGGGTGCGAACGCCGCCGGGGACCGCGTCCTGCGCGTGGGCGGTGGCGTCCCTCAGCCCCCGATCGAACTCGTCTCCGTGGTGCAGTCGATCCAGGCCGTCAACCTCGCCGACGAGGCCGCCGGCGTGGAGGTCAGCCGCAACACCTGGATGGACACGTACAACGCGTTCCGCGATGCGGGCCGCGACGACCTCGCGCTGGAGTGCCTCGGGCACGTCGAGACCCACGTCGAGGGCATCCGTGAAGAGGGCACGCTGTTCAGCGAGCAGGCCAGGATCGCCGAGGCCGCCGGCGATCTCGAGCGCGCGCGCCAGCTGTTCCTCGACGCCCAGGAGATCTCCGGGCGCGACTACTTCGGCGTCCTCGCGGCGGGCGTCGCGCTCAAGATGGGCGAGAGTGGCGAGGCCTCGGTCCTGGGCGAGGCCGCGCTGGCCGGCACCGCCGAGATCCTCGACCTGCCCACGGCGTTTCGCGACTTCTTCAAGAACCAGTCCGCGACGTTCCTGAGCGAGGGCCGCCTGCTGGAAGCCGCTGACAGCCTGCACCGCACGCTGCTCTACCAGGAAGACATCATCGAACGAGCGCGCATCCTGTTGCGCGTCGGCGAACTCTGCAACGACGGCGGCGATCACACGCGGGCGACCGAAGTGATCCTCGACGGCCTCGACCACCTGCACGCCAAGCCCTTCCCCGCCGCCCTGCTCCAGGAGAGCGAGACCATCTCGCTGCCGGGACGACTCGCCGATCAGCTCGGACGCGCCTGGGCCGGCCAGGGTCTCGGCCCGGCCGAACGCCAGGCCGCGGCCTGGGGCTGGTCGCACTTCTTCTCCTCGCGGGCGGGGCCGTGCCTGTTCCGCCTGGCCTTCTTCGAGGGCAACGGCCAGCCGGCCGCCCTGCTCAAGGAAGCCCAGTTGCAGCGGCTGCAGCGCCCCGACGACCTGATGGCCATGTGGGCCGAACTCACCGCGCTCGAGGCCTTCGGCGCCTGGAGCGACGCCGAGAAGGCCATGCGCAACCTGGCCGAGCGCTTCGGCAAGACCCACGACATGGACCGCCTCTGGTCCAACTTCGTGGACATGGCCCGGCGCCGACCGGACGATCCGCAGGTGCTCTTCCGTGCCGGAATCCTCAAGTTGCTGAGCGGGCAATACAGCCAATCCGCGGACTTCTTCTCCTCGGCGCGCATGGCGCTCCCCGCGGACGAGGCCGGCAACGCCTCCCGCATGGCCTCGTGGCAGGCCCGGGCGCACTTCCACGCCGGGGGGCGCCCACAGGCGCGCGCGGTGCTCGAGGAGGCCGTGCGCCTGAACCCCGGAGACCTCATGCTGCACCGCCGCCTCCGGGCGCTGAGTGGAGGGTCACCGTGAGGCGCCTCGCCGGCCCCACCGTGTTCGTGCTCGCGTTGCTGCTCCGGCTCGCCTACGTCGTCGAGCACGACGATGTCCTGGGCCTCGACTACAGCAAGCTCTCGCAGACGGACAACCACGTGTTCGCCGTCTGGGCCGAGGTCATCGCCGATGGCGACTGGCTCTGCCGCGACCAACCCCATGCGTACCACCTCTGGACCCGCGACGTGGCTCCGGAGAGCCGCTGGCTCGAGTGGTACGGCGGGGAGCAGACCTTCCACCAGGCACCGCTCTACCCCTACATGGTGGCGGCGGTGTACGCGACGGTCGGACGCGCCCACCTGATGGTCGGGATCATGCAGGCCGTGCTGGGCGCGCTGGCCTGCTGGCTGACGTTCGCCATCGCCCGGCGCGCGTGCGGCCTGCGCACCGGCGTGATCGCCGGGCTGCTGCTCACCTTCCTCGGCAGTCACTACTTCTACGACGCCTTCATCCTGCGCGACGGCCCGATGGCCTTCTTCGTGGCCCTCGCGACCTTCGCGATCCAGCGCGCCGTGGACCGCGACAAGGGCTGGGACTGGCTCGCCGCGGGCGCGTCGCTGGGACTCTTCACGCTGGCCAAGGAGACCGGGCCGGCGCTGCTGGTGCTCACTCTCGTCGGTCTGGCGTGGCTTCACCGCGGCGCCCCGCGGCGGGCCCTGCTGCTGGTCGGCGTCACCCTGGTCGGCTGGCTGCTGGTCACGAGCCCGGCCTTCCTGCGCAACCACGAGGTCGGCGCGCCGTTGTTCAAGCTCAGCACCCGCGGCCCGGAGGTCTTCGTCACCGGCAACGCGCGCGGGCAGGACGGCGTCGGCTGGGACCCCCCCGCCGACCTGATGCGTGAGATCCTCATGGACAGCAACTTCCGGCTGGGCAAGGCGATGGCGCTGACCGTCGCCACGCACCGCGCCGATCCGTGGGGATACGTCGAGCTGCTCGGGCACAAGACGTGGGCCTTCCTGAACGGCTACGAGGTTCCCAACAACACGAACTACTACCTCTCCCGCGCACACCTCACGACACTGCGGATCGGCCTCGTGTCGATGACCTTCCTCGCGCCGGCCGCCCTGCTCGGGCTGCTGCTGGGACTCTCCAGGCGGCGAAAGCTGGTGGTGCCCTACCTGATGTTCGGCGCCGTCGCGGCCTCGGTGATCCTGCTCTACATCCTGTCGCGCTTCCGGGTGCAGGCGCTCCCCTTGTTCGCCGTCTTCGGCGCCGTGTTCGTGGACTGGGTGCTGTCCGCCGTGGCCGCGCGGCGCACCATCGCCCTGACCTGCATGGCCGTGCCCTTCGTGGCGCTGGTCGCCTGGTGCTGGCCCGAACGCGATCCCTACGACGAGACCAACCGCAACGCGAGCGTGATGCTGGCGCACATCAAGGCCGGCGACTTCGACCAGGCCCGCCACTTCCGCGATCGCATGGTCGACGTCATCGCCCGCAGCGACCCCTCGCGCTTCGACGCCTCCCTGACCTGGAAGCTGGCGGCCCTCGACGAGGCCTTCGCCGCCATGGAGGTGGCCCTGGACCACCCCGAGAGCAACGCCGAGCACTGGCTCGGACTCGGGCGCGGCTACGCCTCGCTGTTGCCCATCACCAAGCGCGGCGAACGTGTCGAGTTCACCGAGCTGGCCCTGGGTGCCTACGGCCTCGCGCTGGAGACGGACCCCGATGTGGTCGGCGCGTACCACGGCATGGGCACGGTCCACGGCACCCTCGAGGACCTGCCCACGGCGTTGCACCTGTTCCGCAAGGAGCTCGAGTTCCACCCGGACCACGCCGAGAGTCACCGGGATGCCGGTCTGATCTTCTTCGCCTGGGCCCAGCACCCGGCGGCCCTCGCGCACTTCCGTGAGAGCCTCGCGCTCGGCCTCGAGGATGCCCAGGCCCTCGCCTGCGCGGCGTTCGTGCACATCAACACCAGCCTCATGGACCATCCGCCGGTGCGCGTGCGCGGCGAGGCCGTGGAGGTCTACGACCCCGCCCAGGGACTGGCCTTCGCGCTGCGTTCCCTGGAGCTGGACCCCGACGACGAGATCGTGCGCGAGCAGTGCGCAACGGTGCTCTACACCCACGATCGGATGGACGAGGCCCAGGCGCTCCTGATCTCGCTGGCCGGGGACCTCCCGCACCGCTCCGCCGAACTCCGCGAGCGCGTGCGGCTCTATCGCGCCGCGTGGACTCAGCGCCAACCGCCCGCGGGAAGCGCGACGCCCGACGGTGAAGGCGAACCGTGACGCCACGCGCCGCCATCCGACGCACCGTCATGCGACGCACCGCCCGCGCGCGGTCACCGGCCTGGGCCTGGCTGCTGCTCTGCGCCGGGCTGCTCGCCGGTTGCGGCGGCTCCGACCCCGGCTCCGGGCGACCGACCGGAGCCGGACCGGACCCACGCCCCGACCTGTTGCTCGTCGTCGTCGACACGTTGCGCGCCGACCACCTCTCGGCCTACGGCTACCCGCGACCCACCACGCCCTTCCTGCAGCAGGTCGGCCAGCAAGGCACGGTGTTCGAGGACGCCACGGCGCAATCGAGCTGGACCCTGCCGTCCATGGCCAGCCTGTTCTCGGGCCGTCACCTGTTCGTGAATGCGCAGCGACTGCCGGCCACGCCCAGCCTGGCCGAACAGCTCGCCGAGGCCGGCTACGAGACCGTCGGCTTCGTCGGCAACCCGGCCGTCAGCCGCGGCGGCCAATACGATCGCGGCTTCGAGACCTGGATCACGCGCGACGACACCGGCGGCGAGACCTGGACCGCCCCCGACCTCGAGGACGCCCTCACGCGCTTCCTCGCCGCGCATCCTCCCGGCGAGCGCCCACGCCTCTACTACCTGCACTATCTCGACCCGCACTGGCCCTACGAACCGCGCACCGCGGAGCGCCTCCCCGGCGAGGTCGTGCTGAGCGACCAGACGCTGGCGGCCTGGGTCACGCGCGTGCAGGCCAGCCCCGAGGGCGATCCGCTGCGTACCGACGCGGACCTCGACCGCCGCTACGTGCTCGAGCAGATCGACAACTACGACCGCGAGGTGGCCGAGACCGACGCGTCCATCGCCCGCGCGGTCGGCGCCATCGACGCCAGCCGGGCGCCGGGGCGTGAGCGGCTGCTCGTCGTGGCCAGCGACCACGGAGAGGGACTCTGGGACCACGAGCACCACCCCGGTGTCGTCGCGCGCCTCGAATTGCCCGAGACGCCCTCGATCCGCGAGGTCTTCTTCCGCGACCACAGCTACCACCTCTATCAGGAGCTGCTGCACACGCCCCTGATCGTCTCGGGCCCGGGCTTCCCGGCCGGTGCGCGCGTGGCCGCTCCCGTGGAGAACGTCGACATCCTGCCCACCCTGCTGCGTGCCGCGGGAGTGTCGGCGCCCCCCGACCTCGACGGGCATGCGCTGCAGGACGTGATCACCGGCGAGGCCCGCCGCGACTTCGTGTTCGCGCATTCGAACGAGGGCACCGCGGTGCGCGCGGTGGATTCGGGCTGGAAGCTGCACTGGCCCACGGACACGGGCTTCTCGTTCGCCATGCAGGCTCAGCTCTACCGGCTCGCCGACGATCCCAGCGAGCGCGACGACCGCAAGGACACCGAGGTCGAGCTGTACCGCAACCTGCTCAGGATCCGCGAACAGGCCGCGGCCGCGTATCGCAAGGCGCGTCTCTTCGACGAGGCCGGCCACCTCGGCGACCCGGCCCACACCGATGTGCTGGAGCAGTTCGGCTACGTCGACACGGGCAACCCGGACACGGGCAACCCGGACACGGGCAACCCGGACGCGGCCGATCCGGGTGCGGCCGACCCCGATGCGGGCCGTTCGGACCAGCGCCCTCCGGATGGCGGCGAGGCGACGCCGATCGACGGTCGCTGAGCCCGGCACACCCGCGGCAGCGGCTCAGGCCGGGAGATCGCGGGCGTCCACCAGGCTGTAGACACGGCCGTTGCGGCTCGGATCGCTGTTGTCGGAGGCGGAGAAGTACAGGTAGTTGCCCCACAGCGAGTAGGCGCCACGGCCCTGACCACGCACGACGTCGTGCAGTGAGTCGGCCGGTCCGAGCGGCACTCCGTCCTCGCAGAGCACCAGCTGCGACATGTGGCCCACGGTCGGCACGCGCGTGATGTGGCAATGCCCGGTCTCGGGGTGACTCCAGCCGAGGCGCAACGTGACGCGGTGCTGCGTGGCGTCCGACAGGCTGTCGCCGCGCGGGGCCGTCGCCCGCGCCTCGCTCGGCCGGGTCGCCGTGCAGTACACCATCTCGGTCAACAACTCCTCGCGGTAGTAGTGCGGGAAGCGCGCGCGCAACTCCGGTGTGAGCCGGTCGCGTCCCGTCGCCGCCGACGACTCGACGAAGCTCCAGTCGTCGACCACGAACAACCGCGTGACGTCCGCCATGAGCTCGTGGATGCGGATCCGGTTGAGGTGGTCCTGGTCGGCGCGGTCGTTGACCACCGGATGCTGCAGGTGGGCCCAGTCGGCGACGGCGACCATGTCCGGGTTGTCCGTGTCGAACTCGTGCACGAGGCGCGGCGGCCGGTGGTGACCGTTCCAGCAGTGGTAGCTGCCGTGGGAGAAGTACAGGCGTCCACCCGGGCGCAGCAGGTCATGGCAGCGTTGCAGCATGGCCCTCGGGTCGATGACGTGCTCGGTCACCACCAGCATGAACACCGCGTCGAACGAGGCATCGGGCCAGGGCGCATCGACGATGTCGCCCTTGTGCACCTCGGCATCGTCGAAACCGCTCACGAACGAGCCCAGCGCCAAGGGCATCTCGTGGAAGCTGGCCGATTCGTAGTGATGCGACTCGCTCAGGCCCCGGTCCTGGATCGTGCGTGCCTCGACGTCCACGTCGAAGTCGAGGCCGCGGTAGCTCTTCGCCCCGCGCCCCAGCATCAGCGGCGCGTGCCAGCACCAGCCGCACCCGACCTCCAGCACGTCCTTGCCGCGCAAGCCGACGGCGCCATCGACCTCGTCCACGATGGTCTTCCAACCCGCGTCGAGAGTCTGCTGCAGCGTGGCGACCACCAGGGAGCGATCGGGCCCACCGGGACGCAGCCGTTGAAGCGCCGCGTCGAGGTCCGGGTCCGTGGCGAGTGTCCCGGCGGGCTTCAGCGACTCTTTCATCGAAGGCTTCCTCCTGGGTGCGGGCCCACCGGCGCTCGGAGCTTCACGGCGAATAGAACTGCCCGGCCAGCTCGTCCGTCGAGACGATGCCGTACGCGCGGCCCCCGATCGCGTCGGTGGGGCAGCACGCGGCTCCCGCGTTCACGACGACCTGGAGCACGCTGCCGTCGAACTGTCCCATCGCCCTGGCGTAGGCATGGTACGCATCCCAGGGCTGCGGCTCCCAGCTGGCCTTCCCCACGTAGAGCGCCACCCGTGGGGACAGGCTCTCGCCCCGTTCGACCGCGCCGAACACGTCGAGTGCATCGAAGCCCGGGTGGAAGGCCACGCCGAGGTGCGGGTCATAGAGCGTCCAGCCGTGCCCGGGCAGTTCGACCTCCAGGCTCTGATGCGCCACGTGTGCCGCATCCAGGCCGAGCCACTGCACGAGCCGACTTCGCACGCCCAGCTGATCGAGCAGCAGGGCCATCGCACGCGCGGTGGTGCCGCAGGCCAGCGCCGCGGGGGCTCGCCGCCGGAACAAGCCCTGGACGAAGCCCGGCGGGTCGGCGTTGAAGGCCGCGTCGTCGGCTTGCCCGCCGTCGCTCGCGCCGGTCATGAAGGCGAAGACCACGGCCACGTTGACCTCGACCGAGTCGCCGTAGGCCAGCGCCGTGGTGAGGCCGCCGGAGACCGCGCCGTCGCCTGGCGCGGCGCCGGCGTCGG
>JAJDER010000029.1 GCA_029259725.1 Planctomycetota bacterium
GACCTCCATGGCTGCGTCGAGCGGCGCGGTCGATGCTCGACGGGGTGTGCACCCCGCCTCCGCGTCGACCACGCCGCTGCTCCTTGCCACGAAGGCCCTGGCGCCCCCTCGCGACGAAGCTGGTGAGAAGTCCAGGCTAGATGTGACTTACAGAACGCCCGCAAGTCGCCATCAAAAGCCCATCGTCTTCAGACACGGGGCGTGGCCGACAGCGTCATGGTGGTGCCGAGAATCACGGTGATGACGAGCAGGGTCACGAGGGTCCAGGCGGCCTTGCGGTGGAAGGCTCGCCGGGTCGGCTCGTCCCCGGGCGCGGAGCGGGCCAGGCGGATGCCGCTGAACGCGACGACGGGCAGGAGCAGGAAGTCCAGCGGGACCACCCAGAAGTGGATCGTCTTGGCCGTCGCCGCCAGGCCGTGGAACTCCAGCTCGCTCCCGACCTCGCCGGCGAACCGGATGGCGACGGCCAACGCCACGAGGGTCACGACGACACACGTGTAGTGGGCACCGCGAGCACCGCGGACACCCGTCGCCACCGTGGCCACCAGGGCCACCACCGTGAGCAGCGCCCACCCGAAGAGCGGCAGCAGGTCCGGGCCGCCGGGCGCCCCCGCCGTGACCGCGTCCGGGGACATCGCTCAGGCCTTCTTGGAGCCGACCTTGGTCGCCTTCTTCTTGGAGGCCTTCTGCTTGGATGTCTTCTTCTTCGCGGCGGCCTTCTTGGCGGTCTTCTTCTTGGTGGTCTTCTTCTTCGACGCCTTCTTCTTGGTCTTCTTCTTGCCGCCCTTCGCGGCGCGCGCGGCCAGCAGCTCGACGGCCTCGGCGAGGCTGACGGCGGCGGGATCCTTGTCCTTGGGGACGGTGGCGTTCACCTCACCGTCGGACACGTAGGCGCCGTAGCGCCCCTCCAGGATCTCGACCTTCGCGCCGCTCTCGGGGTGCTCGCCGAGGTCCTTGATGACCTTCTTGGCGTTGCGTCCCCGCTGCTGCTTCGGCTCGCGCAGGATCTCCAGGGCGCGCTCGAGCGTCACCGTGAACAACCCGTCGTCCGCCGTCAGGCTGCGCGTCTCGCTGCCCCACTTGAGGTACGGCCCGTAGCGACCGTTGAACGCGCGCACCTCCTGGTCGGTGCCCGGCTTGTCCTCGGCGTCCGGTGTCCGCGCGACGCCGACCAGGCGCGGCAGGGTCAGCAGGTCGATGGCCTGTTCCGGCGTGAGCGTCTCGGGTTCCATGCCGGGCAACAGGGAACTCGTCTTGGGTTTGTCGCTCCCGGTCTCCTTGGGGTCGCCGAGCTGGACGTACGCGCCGAAGCGACCGTTCTTCACGTAGATCGGCAAGCCCGATTCGGGATCGACGCACAGCGGCTTGTTGCCCTCGCTCGCCTTGCGCAGCAGCAGCGTGGCCATGTCGGCGTCGAGTTCGTCGGGCGGCAACTCGTCGGGCAGGCTGCCGCGCAGGTCGCCCGCGGCGAGGAAGGGCCCGTAGCGTCCGACCCGCAGCTCGATCGCGAGACCCTCGTACTCGCCCAGCTCGTAGCCGGTCACGCTGCAGGCTTCGCGCGGGTCGATCTTCTCGATCCCCTGGGCGACGAGGTCCTTCAGCCCGACGTTGCCGTTGCCGTTGTAGAAGCCGGCGAGGTAGACGTTGCGATCCAGCTGCCCGTTGCTGATCTCGTCGAGGTCATCCTCCATCTTGGCGGTGAACTCGTAGTCGATCAGGTGACCCATGTGCTTGTCGAGCAGGTCCGTGACGGCGAACGACGTCAGCGTCGGGACGAGCGCCTGACCGCGCTTGAACACGTAGTCGCGCGCCTGGATCTTCTCGATGATGTCGGCGTAGGTACTGGGACGGCCGATGCCGCGCGCCTCCAGCTCCTTGACCAGCGTCGCCTCGGTCAGTCGCGCGGGGGGCTTGGTCGTGTGGCCCTCGGGCAGCAGTTCCTGCGTGGCGAGCGGCTGGCCCTCCTTCACGTCCGGGAGCAGGCGCTCCTCCTCGCTGGCGGCGGCTTCGCCTTCCTCGGACACCCGCGGACGCGCCGCGTAGGCGCGCAGGAAGCCGGGGAAGGTGATCGTCTTGCCGGAGACCGTGAAGCGCGCGTCGTCCACGGCGACGGTCAGGGTCGTGCGCTGTCCCTTCGCGTCGCGCATCTGGCAGGCGACCGTGCGCTTCCAGATCAGTGCGTAGACGCGGCGCTCGTCGGCACCCATGTCGTGCCCGAGGTCGTCGGGCGACGGGAAGCTGCTGCCGGACGGGCGGATGGCCTCGTGGGCCTCCTGCGCGTTCTTGACCTTGTTCTTGTAGAAGCGCGGTTCGTCGGGCAGGTAGTCCTTGCCGAAGGTCTGCTCGATCAGCTTGCGCGCCGCGGACAGGGCCTCCCTGCTGAGCGCCGTCGAGTCGGTCCGCATGTAGGTGATGTAGCCGTTCTGGTACAGGCGCTGCGCGGCGGCCATGGTGCGCTTGGCCGTGAAGCCGAGGCGGCGACCGGCGGCCTGCTGCAGCGTGCTCGTGGTGAACGGAGGCGACGGTCGCTCGGTGATCGGCTTGCTCTCGACCGAGGCCACCCGCGCGGGTTCACCGCGCAGCCGCTCGACCAGCTCGCCCGCACCCTGCTCGCCGAGGTGCACGACCTTGTTCGGGTCGGCCTTGAGCAGGCCGGTGTCCGGGTCGAAGTCCTTGCCCAGCGCGAGTCGCTTGCCGCCCAGTTCCACGAGCTGGCTCTCGAAGCTCTCGCCCTTCCCCGTGTCGTCGACGTCGCTGGAGAAGCTGCCCTTCACGCCCCAGAAGTCGGAGGACTTGAAGGCCAGCCGTTCGCGCTCGCGATCGACGACCAGCCGCACCGCCACGCTCTGCACGCGTCCCGCCGACAGCCTGGGCCGCACCTTCTTCCACAGCACCGGCGAGACCAGGTACCCGTACAGCCGGTCCACCAGCCGTCGCGTCTCCTGTGCCTCGACCAGCGCCTGGTCGATCTGGCGCGGGTTGTCGAGCGCGTGCTGGATGGCGGTCTTCGTGATCTCGTGGAACACGAGCCGCTGGACCTCGACCTTCGGGTCCAGCACCTGCACCAGGTGCCACGAGATCGACTCGCCCTCGCGGTCCTCATCCGTCGCGAGGTAGACGATCTCCACGCCCTTCATCAGCTTCTTCAACGAGCGGACGTGGGCCCGCTTGTCGGGCGGGATCACGTAGATCGGCGCGAAGTCGTTCTCGATGTCGATCCCGAGCCGGCCCGCCTCCTTGTCCTTCTGCTTCCACTCCGCGGGGACTTCGTCGGCGTTGCCGGGCAGGTCACGGATGTGCCCGATCGAGGACTCGACGGTGTAGTCCTTGCCGAGGAACTTGCCGATCGTCTTGGCCTTGGCCGGGGACTCGACGATGACCAGGGCTTTGGGCACGGGGTGCGGACCTCGGTGAGGGGCTGCCGACGGGCGGCAGGACGCGGGGAGTCGGTCGTCGTATCGGCGCCGAGGACCCGGGTCAAGGACAGGGAACCGTGGGGCCCTCCGAACCGGGGCGGCCGCGAGGGGTCCGCGGGCGCTTCGAAGGGGGGTCGCCAGCGCCGGCTTCCGGGGGCCCAGGCGAGGTCGATCAGGCCAGTTGGTCATACGACATGAAACACTAGTTTCACGTTCGATCAAGGCATGAGAGGCGCCAGCGCGGCCGCGAGCGTGGCGGCCACCAGGCGGTTGCCCTGGGCGTTGTAGTGGTGGTCCCGCGGATCGACGAGCCAGAAGCGCGAGAGGAAATGTCGCACCAGACCCGGATCGGGTTCGCTGCCCGTGCGATCGCGGAAGGCGGCCAGCTCGACCTCGCGGGCCTCGAGCAAGGGCTCGAGGAGATCCACGAAGGGGATGCGCTGCTCCTCGCAGACCTGGGCCAGCCGGGCCGCGGCCTGCTCGAACGGGTAGGGATCCAGGGCCTCGAGCACGGGCAGATGGGCCACGAGCACGGCGCGACCGTCGGCCCGGATCTCCTCGGCCAGCAGGCGCACCTGCTCGAAGGCGGGTTCCCAGTTGTCCCGGTTGCCGGCGTCGAAGCGCCCCTCGGCCTCCAGCGCGTCGGTGTGGGCCGAGACCACGGCGCGATAGGCGGCCGAACGCCAGAGCAGGGGCTTGAGCCCCTCGGGCACGCCGGGGAGCGCGTCCATGTAGAGCAGCCGCAGCGGTTCGTCCCAGCGCAGGACGCCACGGGTGAGGTCGTTGGGATAGAAGACCAGCACGACCACCTCGGTGCCCTCGAGCACGTCGCGCCGGGTCTCGTACAACCGTCGTTCCTGCGCCGTGGTGTAGCCGCTGACACCGAGGTCGACGGGCACGAAGGCGCCACCGAGTTGCGCCGCCGTGAGCGCCGGCAGCGTGTCGTCCCAGGGCAGACCCCAGCCGTAGGTCGTCGAGTCACCGAGGAAGGCCACCCGGGGCCTGGCGTCGGACGCCGACGGGGCCGGGCCGTCGGGATCGACACGGAAGCCACGCGCGTCGTGCACGTAGTCGACCCCGTCCACCCGTGCGCGCACGTCCATGCGGTTCACGTACGACAGCGTCGGGTCGTCGACGGCCACGAACATGTTGGCCTGGTTGAACGCCGCCTGGAACTCGGTGGCCACGCCGCCGTCCACGTCCACCAGCCCGGCGACGCGCACGACGATCTCCGCGGCCGCGAGCACGAGCCACAGGGCGCAGCCGACCAGCACGCCGCGGGAGCGCCGCCGACGGCGTCGCGCGACGGCCGGCTGCTCGCCCCCGGTCACGG
>JAJDER010000030.1 GCA_029259725.1 Planctomycetota bacterium
CAGGTTGGCGACGACCTCGCCGGACCCCGGCGCCAGCACGTGGAGGTCGCGGAAGGCCTGTGCGGCGGCGGCGAACTCGCGCGCCTCGTAGAGCGCCTCGGCCAGCGCGGAGAGCACGTCCGGGTCGCCCGGGTGGCGTTCGTGCCGGGCCTTCAGCTGGAGCAGCACCGGGTCGGTGGCCGAGCGGGTGGCGCGCGGCGGAGGCGGAGCCGGGGCGAACTCGGGAGCCGCAAGCGTCGCCTGAACCAGCCAGCCAGCCAGGAGCACGGCCGCGGACGCGACCGCCACGCGTCCGGTCCGGCCGCCGGGCAGGCCCCAGGCCCGGCCGGCGCCGAACGACGCCAGCAGGCCGGCCTGGCACCCGAAGAGCAGCCCGGAGACCCCGAAGCGCAGGTCGGGTGACACGAACGAGAGGGCCACGGCGCCGACCAGGCCGGCGCCCGCGGCGGCCACGAGCACGCGATCCTCGCTGCCGGGCGGCTGCTCGCGGAGGACTCGCCGCGCCGCGGCGGCCAGGGCCAGCAGGGCCACCAGCCCCCCGAGCAGTCCGGGCGCGCCCAGCTCGGCGAGCAGCTGAAGAGGCTCGCTGTGGGCGTCGTTGACGATGCTCGGCCCGCGCGGGTAGATGATCAGCAGCTCGTCGGAGGCGTAGGGCGGGAACTCGATCAGGAACTGGCCCGGCCCGACGCCCGCGGGCCGATCCGTGACCATGGTCCATGTGTCGCGCCAGATCAGGGTGTGCGCCCGCTCCCGGAGCAGGGCCTCGGGGGCCACGGCAGCCAGCAGGGCCAGCGCCAGGGCGGCGCCGACCAGGAACCGTCCGCGGGGGAGGCCGGTCGGTCGGAGCAGGGTCGCCCCCAGGGCCAGCGCGACCCCCAGGGCGGCCCAGGAGCCGACGCTGCCGGTGGCCAACAGTGCCGGGAGGCCCAACCCGCTGGCGGCAGCCCCGAGCCAGCGCTCACGTCCGCGCGAGAACAGCGCCACGCCGATGCACACCGGCAGGGTGACCACCAGGAAGGCGCCCAGGAAGACCGGGTTGCCGAACGTCGAGAAGGCGCGCTCCTGGCGGTCCAGCGGCAGGCCGAGCGAGCCGGAGAGATGCTGCGCCACCGCCAAGGCCGCGACGGGGATGACCAGGGTGACCAGAGCGCCGACGTAGAGTCTCCGCGCCCCGGGCGAGCCGAGGCTGGTCGCCGCGATCCAGAACGCCGCCGGGATCAGGGCCAGCCGGACGAGTTCGTCCCGGGCCAGGAGGGAGCTGGCCGGGTTGCCCAGGATCCACCAGGCCGCGGCCACGGCCGGAACCAGCAGCGCCGCAGCCATGAAAGTGGGCCACGGCAGGCGGATTCGGCCACGGAGGCCCTGGGCGAGCAGGGTCAGGCAGCCGGCCGCCAGCAGTGCCGTGCGAGCCCAGTGCGCCTTCGGCCGGAGAACGGCCGAGTCAGGCACGAGGGCCACGACGGTCAGGAACACGACCAGGCCGAGAGCCGGCCCGATGGACCTGCCCCAACCGTCCTCGGATTCCGTGGGTGATGTCAGTGCAGTCGCCACGTCAGCCCTGCGGAGGCCGAACCCGGATCGGCCTGAAAACCGAGAATACACACGCAGATCAAGCTTTTCCGCAAGTCGGACTCATCTAGACCGATAGATGATCGTGGGGTAACCTTCGTCACCACGCGACGGTCCCCCTGAACGCGACTTCCCCGATTCATCCAACCGGCTCCTCGAGTCGGACGGCCTCTCCGTCCGATGGAGGGAAACGCGAGGACGAGGAACTCCCCCAACATGAAGCCGATGCAGCACCGCATCTCCCTGGGCGCGCTTGCCCTCATCGTGAGCCTGGCGCTTCCCGCAGGCCTACTCAGTCTCTTCGCCTCTGGCACGACAGGCGAGGAGATCGACGCGGCAGACACCATCGTGGTGGCGCGCGTCGCATCACTCCAGGCCGTCGATCGGCCGGCGTCCACGATCCTGACGCTCGACGTCGAGCGATCGATCCTCGGCGCCGCCCGCGATCGCGTGATGCACCTGACCGTCGGTGGCCACCCGCCGCTCGCTGTCGGTGACCACGTGCTCGCGCTGTTCGACGAGGGTGGTCGCAACATGCTCGGCGCCTACCAGGTGCACAAGAACCCGGCCACGCTCGAGTACGCCGTCAGCTCGCCGGTGACCGGCCTCGGTGCGCAGGGCATCAACCACGAGGCGCAGAATGTGCCGATGCCCGTGATGGCCGCGGCCATCCTCGCCCGGCGCGGTCTCTCCCTGGACGACGGCCCGATGGTCGACGACCAGGGTGACGACGAGATCCACGCGATCGTCGGCCCCGACGCCTTCGAGCCGAACAACGACCTCGCGTCGGCCACGCCGGTCGTGCTCGACCTGCCCAAGCCGGTCACGGGCATGCCCACGATCATCACGGGCCTGACCATCGCGCCCGTCGACGACGTCGACTACTTCTCGTTCGAGGGCAGCGGCCTGGCCCTGCTGCACGCCGAGACGCTCAACGCCGGTACCGCCGATACGCCGGACACCTTCATGGGTGTCTTCGACGCGAACTCGGGGAACCTGCTCGCGTTCGACGATGACAGCGGCGAAGGCAGCTTCAGCAAGATCGTCGTGCCTCTCGAGATGCCCGGCAACTTCGCCGTGGCCGTGGAGTCCGCTCCCGATCTGCTGCTCGATTTCGACGGCGACGAGGGCACGACCACGGGTGACTACGAGCTGTCCCTGGAGCTCGAACTCGGTTCGTACCTGTGGAACAGCGACGATCTGATCATGGGTGTGTCGGCGGATGGCACGTTCATCGAGGACCTGATCGGCTTCAAGGTCGTCGAGGGTGACGATACGCTGCTGGTCGGTGTGCCGGCCGATGGATGGGCCGTCGAATACGACGCGACCAGCCCCGCGGGCGCCACGCACGTCTTTGGTGGCTCGGGTGACCAGCTCACCGACCCGGGCTTCTCCAGCCCACTCTTCCCGGTCAGCTTCGCGCTCGGACCGTTCTTCGACAGCAACGGCTTCAACCGTCGCGGTACGGGGCAGGCGGCTTCCGTCGTGTCCTTCTCGTCCTCGCCGACCGAAGGCGTGGGAGTGACGCTGACCTACGAGGTCCCGAAGAGTTCGCCGACGGCGCGTGGCACGATCACACTGCAGAAGACGGGCGCCTCCGACATCACCAACCTGGCGTTCACGCGCGTGCTCGACGTCGATCTCTTCGGCACGGGTGCGGACACGTTCCACTGGGACTTCGATGCCGCTTCGCCGTTGAAGGCCTTCCCCGTGGACGTGGCCTCGAACGTGGGCAACGCCATTCGCCCAGGTGCCGCGAGCGGGACCCAGACGGACGACCTGCAGTCGGTGCTCTCGATCGAGCACGGCGATGGCCCGGCCGCGACCTACCTGACCGGCTTCACCTTCGTGCGCGGCTTCGCCACCGAGATGGATGCGCTCATGGACGCCCAGCGGCGTCTGCGTGAGATCGGCCTCACGACGATGGTCGTGGCGGTGGACGTGGACCCCGACGATGGCACCTTCGCCGCCTTCGGTACCGGTCTCGGCGAGTAGATCGCCCGGGCGTCGTCATCCGGCCGGACCCTCGGGCCTGACCCTCGGGCCGGACCCCGGGGGTTGAGGTTCCATGCACAGGCTGGTACTATTATGTGCATGGACGACTCCGCGCTTGTGGAGGCGGTGCTCCCCGAAGGCTGGCCCCGTCCCCGCGGCTACTCCCAGGGCCTTCGTATCCCTGCGGGCCATGACCTCGTCGTGGTCGCGGGGCAGGTCGGTTGGGATCAGAACGAACGCTTCGTCGGGCACAGCTTCGTCGAGCAGTTCGAGCAGGCCCTCAGCAACTGCGTCCGGATCGTGGAGGCGGCGGGGGGCCGGGCCGAGCACATCGTGCGGCTCACGATGTATTGCCGCGATCGCCACGAGTACCTCTACGGTCTGAAGGACGTCGGCGCGGCGTACCGGCGCGTCATGGGCCAGCACTACCCGGTCATGGCGCTGGTCGAGGTCCGGGCGCTGGTGGAGGACGCGGCGCTGATCGAGATCGAGGCGACGGCGGCGCTGCCGCCCGGATCGCCCCCGCCGCTCCGAGCGGCCGCCCCAGCCCGAGGAGGCGAGTGATGCCCCGAAGTTCGAGAGGCAATCAGGACTCGCGGCGTCGCACGCTCAAGTCCCTGCTCAGGCGGCGGCGCCTGAGGACCCAGGAGGAGCTGGTGGCCTGCCTGGAGGAACGCGGCTTCACGATCACCCAGTCCAGCCTGAGCCGCGATCTGATGGCACTGGGGGCGAGCAAGGTCGATGGGGCCTATCGGGTGGTGAGCGACGCCGAGGAGGCCGGTGAGGCGGGGCAGAAGTATCCGACCCTCGGCGAGCTGCAGCCCTTCGTGCGGTCGATCAAGGCTGCGGGGCCGAACCTGCTCGTGGTGGCCACCCGCCCGGGCCTGGCTCAGACGGTGGCGCTGGCCCTGGACTCGATGGGCATGCCGGAGGTCACCGGCACCATTGCCGGGGACGACACGGTCTTCGTGGCCACGCCCTCGCGGCGGACCCAGCGCAGCCTCGAGCGGCGCTTCGACAACCTGCTCGGCGAAGCGGTCGTCTAGCAGCCCGTGCGCAGGCCGCGCCACCGGGCCCCTCAGCGCAGCGGGCCCCTTGGAAACCGGAACGCCCGCCCGGGGATGAACCCGGGCGGGCGTTCGTCGGACGTCGAGAGGGCCGGGTGAACCCGACCGATCTCAACGATCAGTCCGCGTCGAGGCTCCAGTAACCGAAGCCGATCAGCGACGAGATCGCGTCCAGCACTTCCCAGGTGTGGAGCGTGGCACTGGCACCCGCTCCCACACCGATGGTGCCGGAGAGATCCCAGTAGTGACCGCGCTCGGGCTCCTGGAAATTCCACTCGCCGTAGAAGATCCCCTTGTCCACGCCCAGAAGCGTGAAGTCGGAGTAGTCGAAGATACCGATGCGCGCCAACTCGGTGAACTTGATGTGGGCGCCCATCTGGTAATCCAGACCGATGTTCGCGTCGAACGTCTCCCAGAGGTCAGCGAAGAAGTTCGGGATCCAGACCTGGATGCCACTGTCTTCGACGACCACAGTCTCGGAGGCGTGAGCCTCCGGGGCCGGCACCGAGGAACAACCCACGGCGCAGAGGAGCACGACGCAAAGGGGGAGAACACGCATTCCATTCCTCCTTGTTTGCTCGATCGCCGCAGGCGCGATGCCTGAGGCCGTGCATGCACATGCATGGGAAGTTACGGCCTGAACTGCGGGCTTCAACGCGTTTATGCAGATTCTTTGGAGGGCCCAAAGAATCATGCATAGAAGTGTTAAAGCTCAGCGCGATCATCTCCGACAGTTACCTATTGGGCCCGACGCCAGACCCATCGGGGAGCGTGCGGGGTCCTGACCTGGGGCCGCCTCTCAAGCCGGCCATCCCCGCTGGTCGAAGAGGAGGCGCGATGATGCGCGACTCCCCCCATGAGACCGACCCGGCCGAACTGGATGCCGGAGGATCCTGGCTCCACGTGGCTGCGGCGAACCACGTGGTGGCCCTGCACTTCGACCTCATCGAAGAGGTCGTGGATCCCGGCCCTGTCGTCCGGGTTCCCGGCGCTGCAGCCTGGTGCCTGGGATTGGTCTCCGTCGGCGGGCAGCTCCTGACGCTGGTCGATGCGGGGCTGCTCTTCTCGGATCGACCGAGTCAGCACCGCGCCGTGGTGGTGCTGACGGGCCTGGCGGTGAAGACCGCTCTGGCCGTGGACGAGAACCTGCTCACCCACGGCGACGACGCGCACGCCGATGTGCGCATCGAAGCCCAGGCCCTGGCCGATCACCCCGCATTCCAGCCCGGCGCGGCGCTCGCGACGAACTCGCCGCGAGCCGAAGGCGCGACGTGCCACGGCGCCCCATGGGGGACCTCACCGGCTTCCCAGGAGTCCGCCCGATGACGCTGCACGCCTGGATGCGCCAGCACACCAGCATGCGCGGCCGACTGAGCATGTTGCTCATCGGCCTGCTGGTGACGCCGATCTTCCTCACCGGCTGGATGATCCGGAACTGGATCACCGAGGAGCAGGGCGTCTCCCTGCAAGCCGCCGAACAGACCCTCGACACCGAGGTCACCTGGAGACTCGGCGAGAACGTCCGCGGGCTGGGCCACAGCTTCGAGGCGTCGTTGACCGACCTGCGCGCCCGCGCGGCACGCCTGGCAGCCAACCCGACCCTGTCGATCGAGTCCGTGTTCGCGGACCTCGCCGCCAAGACGCGGCCGCAGATCGTGGCTCGCCGCTCCGAGAACGGTTCCTGGGAGCCCGGTTTGCCCGCGACCGTCGTCGGTCGGTTGGCCCCGATCGTCGCAGCGGGGCGCAGCGCCGCGGGCTTCGAGGCCCTGGGCGAGGGCCTGTGGCAGCTCGCCTATGAACCTGGCGGGACCGGTACGGCGGTGTTGGTTGCGCGCGACCTGTCCGGCCCGGGGGGCGACGTGTTGCTCGCGGCCGCTCCGCTGGGCGTCCTGCTCGACCGGCTGATCACCAGGAGCGATCGCCCCGTGGCGTGGTCCGATCCCAGCGCGGTCCCGGGCAGTCCGGGTGGCGCGAGCCTGCCCGACGGCCTGTTCGACCGCGTCGTGGGCGCCGACATCCACGGCCGTGACGTCTACCACGAGTCCGTCGGCGAGCACCTGCTCGGCGCCGTGCCCCTGCGCGGGCTCGCCGGGCAACCGACCGGCCTCGCGGTGTTGCGCGGCAGCACGAAGGACTTCGCCCCACTCTCGCCGCAGCTGGTCAACTGGCACGGCCTGGGAACCAAGCTGACCGTGCTCGTGGGCGGGATCACGATCGTGGGCGTGCTGATCGCCTTCCTGATGGGTCTCATCGCCCCGCAGTGGATCTGGGCCGACATCCGCGAGAGCACCGACCGCATCTTCCACTCGGTCGAGCGACTCCGCGAGATCGCCTCCCGCAACAGCCGGGCGCTCGGGGAGCAGGGTTCGGTGATGAAGACGCTCACGACGTCGGTCGACGACCTCGAGACCGCGAGCCGCTCGATCGACGAGACCACGCAGGTGCTGGCGCGCAGTGCCGAGCAGTCCGGTCGCGTCTCGCACAGCGGCAATCGCAGCGTCGAAGTGGCGCAGCGCTCGATCATGGACGTCCGCGATCGCGTCACCACGATCTCCACGCTGATGGAGGCCCTGGGCGAGCGCACGCGCGAGATCGACAAGATCCTCGAACACGTCGAGCGGCTCAACGACGACACGCGCCGGGTCTCCGTCAACGCGACGATCAAGTCGCGCAAGGATCAGATGGCCGCCGCGCGCCAGCTCGCCCTGGTCTCGCGCGACGTGCGCGAACTGGCCACGCAGGCGACCGGCCTCACCCAGGACATCGAGCGTCGCGTCAACGAGATCAAGACCTCCAGCGACACGACGCTGCACGCCACGCGTGAGGGACGCGCGGAGGTCGAGCGTTGTCTGGAGACCTTCGACGAGCTCGAGGAGGCCTTCTCGCGCATCTTCCGCTGGGTCGAGGAAACGGGCGAGTCGGTGCACGACATCGAGCGAAGCACCGGCAGTCAGCTGTCGTCGCTGGACGACGTGACCTCCGGTGTCGCCCATCTGCAGCGCCGCGCGCGCGAGACCGAGGGCAACTTCCACGAGATCGAGGATGCCATCGACGAGCTCGCGGCCCTGGGCCAGGAGATGACCATGCACTGGAAGGTCGGGTGACGCGTGGACTCGCGCGACGTCGATCCCGTGCTGGTGGAGATCTTCGAGGCCGAGGTCTCGGAGGCGGTCGACGTCATCCAGGCCGACGTGCTGCGCCTCGAGCAGGGCGACCCGGATGCCGATGGGCTGCTCGAGGAGGTGTTGCGGCTCGCCCATGACGTGAAGGGTTCGGCGCGCGTGCTCGGGTTCTCCGACGCCGGCGAGTTGTCCCACGCCCTCGAGGACCGACTCGTGCGCTGGCGCGGTGCCGAACGCGCTGTGCCCGAAGAGGCCGACCTGGTGCTGCGCGCTGCCGACACGCTCCGCGCGCTGGCGAAGGCCCCTGAGGACGCGGCGCTGCTCGAGGCCACCGCGACGCTCATTCCCGCGTTGCGCACCGTCGGCGATCCCGCGCGGACCGCGCCCTCCGCGGAGCGCGAGTCGCAGCCGCCCCGGCCCGAACGGCCGTCCCGCAGCTCGGTCGACCAGGCCGCCACGGTCAAGGTCAGCGGCGATGCCCTCGGCCTCGTGCGCACCGGCGTGTCCGCGCTCCTGGCCGACTCCTTCATCGCCGAGAGTCATGCGGGCCGGCTCTTCGAGGCCCTCGGCGAGATCGTCCGCGAGGAACTCCCGGAGGGCGCCTCGAGCAGCTTCGCCCGCGCGCGGACGCAGATGCGCGACGCGGTCCAGGGCATGCAATCCGTCGTGCGCCTGCTCAACGCCCACGCCAAGACCCTCGCCGAGCATGCGCGCACGCTCGGTGTCGCCCCCGTCACCGGCTTGATCGTGCATCTCGAACGCACGGTGCGCGACGCCGCACGGACCGTGGGCCGCGAGGTGGACTTCGACGTGGACGGCCGCGACATGTTGCTCGACGCGCAGTTCCTCGAGCCGCTCAAGGCGCCCCTCACGCACCTGTTGCGCAACGCCGTGGACCACGGCCTCGAGTCCGCCGCGTGTCGCCTCGGTGCCGGGAAGCCGACCATCGGCAGGATCCGCGTGCGCCTCAGCAGCGATGGCGAGCACTTCGAGATCGTGGTCACGGACGACGGTCGCGGCCTGGATCTGGAGCGCCTGCGCGATCGCCTCGGCGAGGCGGCCGAGGGCATGAGCGACCAGGAGATCATGAACACGATCTTCCGCCCCGGCGTCACGACCCGCGAAACGGCCACGCTCATCTCGGGCCGCGGCGTGGGTCTCGACTCGGTGGCGACGATGGTGCGCGACCTCGGCGGTCGTGTCTTCGTCACCAGCCACGCCGGCCAGGGCAGCACCTTCCGACTGATCCTGCCGATGTGCCTGTCCGTGGTGGAGGGCATCGTCGCCGAAGCGGGCGGCGTGCGTTTCGTCGTCCCGACCAGCGGTCTCGACGACGTGGGCGTCGCCGGAGGAGACGAGCTTCCGCTGGCCGAAGTGTTCGGCATGCAGGCCGGCCGACCCAAGCACAGCTTGCGCCTTCACGGTCACGAGGGCGTGGTCGCGGTGGGTGTGGAGTTCGCGGCCTACGCGACGCTCGACGTGGTCACGCTGCCGCTGCCGTCCCACCTCGGCCACGTGCCCCACGTGATCGGCGCGACGATCCTCAACCGAGGCGACCCGGCGCTGATCCTGGATGCTCGCGGACTCGCCGACCATCTGCTCGGGGCCGGCGCGCCCGAGGTGCGACGCGTCCCCGCGGGGGATCTCGGCCCGCCGACCGTGCTGGTCGCCGACGACAGCACGACGATGCGTACGCAGCTCGCGACCGCGCTCGAGGAGGCGGGCTTCCGTGTCGAGACCGCGGAGGATGCCGCGCAGGCCGTGGCCGCTCTCGGAGCGCGCGCCTTCGACGCGGTCGTCAGTGACATCCAGATGCCCGGGGGCAGCGGCTTCGACGTGCTGGACGCCGCGCCCGACGACATCCCCGTGGTGCTCTGCACCGCCTACCCGGACGAACAGGGTCGGGAGCGCGCCCGCCAGGGCGGCGCCCTGCACTACTTCGCCAAGGACACCGGCATCGGCGCACGCGTCGTGCTGGCGCTCCTGGCGGCCCTGCCCAACACCCCCACCATCGAAGGAGCGATCCCATGAGGACACGTGTACTGGTCGTCGATGACAGCGCCACGATTCGAGCGCTGCTCACCAAGGTCCTGCAGAACGAGGGCATGGACGTCATCATCGCGCACGACGGCCTCGAGGCCATCGAGCGGCTCTCGCCGGAGGAGGACATCCACGTCATCCTGACCGACCTGCGCATGCCCAACATGGACGGACTCGACCTGATCAAGGCCATCCGCGCGCGCGAACGCCTGCGCTCGATCCCGGTGATCATGCTCACGTCGAGCAGCGAGACCGACGACCACCGCGACAACCTCGTCGCCGGCGCCAACGACTACATCCAGAAGGACAAGCTCGATCACCAGCTCATGGTGGCCAAGATCAACAACTACGCGGAGCTCCGGAAGAGCCAGCTCGTGGCCGAGCAGGCCAGCTGGACCGACGGGCTCACGCAGCTCGGCAACCGGCGCTTCGGCGAGATCCGGCTGGAGGAGGAGGTCGAACGCGCGCGCCGCTACGGCCACCCGCTCTCGGTGTGCCTGGTCGACATCGACCACTTCAAGAAGGTCAACGACACGCTCGGGCACGCGGCCGGCGATGACGTGCTGAAGTGGGTCGCGGCGCGCCTGACCCAGGTCTCGCGCGGCACCGACATCGTGTCGCGCTGGGGCGGTGAGGAGTTCCTCTTCGCGTTCCCCGAGACCTCGCTCGAAGAGGCCGCTCAGATCATGGAGCGCTTCCGCAGCCACCTCGCGGCGACCCCGGTGGACATGCAGGCGCTGGATGCCAACGTGCCCGTGACCGTCTCCGGCGGCGTGGCCGAACTCGAGGCCGAGGACACCGTGGCCGCGCTGGTGGATCGCGCCGACCGTGCGCTGTACGAGGCCAAGGAGACCGGCCGCAATCGCCTGCTCATGTGGCAGCTGGGGCAGCTGCGCCCCGTCGCGGCCTGACCCTCGGACCCGGGCGGGTCGCGGAAAGCCTCAGCGTTCGCGCACCGGGATCTCGCGCGGAAGGCCCGGGATGCGCATGGGCCAGAAGCGCGTGAACTCGAGCCTGCTCCCGTCGGGCGCGCTCAGCCGGAGCCCCACGTCGAGGGACGTGCCCAGGGATGGTCCGCGTCCGACCTTGACCAGGATGGTGTCGAAGGCGTCGGTCAGTTGCACCGGCACGCGCTGCACCGCCACGCTCCCCTCCGGCGGAGCCGGTGCATCGATGACCAGCTTGCCGTCGTAGCGCACCTGGACGCGGCCGCGGTAGGTGAGGTGAAGCACGGCATCCTGATCGGGCCACGTCGCGTCGGGCCGGTTGCGCTCGACCACCGTGTACGCGTAGGCGACGACGTCACCGGTCCGGTCTCCGGTGAGGGCCTCCATCGGAACCTTCTCGTCGGCCGTGGAGAAACCTCGCCACTCGCGGCGGCGCGCGCGGTCCTTGGTGAACACCTCACGCAGTCCGGCCTCATCGACCCACTGTTCGTCGAATCCGAGTTCTCCGTCGGCCGCCCACGTGCCCACCACGAGCCCGCGGTCCATGTGCACCGCATCGGCTGCAGGAGCAGGCGGGGTCGAGGCCTCGTCGTCGCGCGCGGGTGAGGCCGCGGCGCGCGGTTCGGCCGTCGTGCTCGGGCCGGTCTGCGGCGCGGGGACCGGCGCGGTGACGGCCGCGGCGCCGGGGTCGCTCACCGAGGGGGTGGGGTCGGGGGTGGGCGCGACGGGTTCGCCGCAGGCGAGGGCCAACAGGAGCGGGGCGAGGATCAACATGGCGAGGGCGGCGCTGCCCGGGCGGAGATCGGAGCAGCGGTCCTTGGGGTTCGGGAGGTGGGAAGGGCGCGGGCGTGACATGGGCCCCGCATTCTAGACATCGGAGGGGGGTGGCCGGGTGAGCGACACGTTGCGGAGCAGGCCGGCGCGGCGAGTGCGCTCCACCGGCGTGCTCGAGAAATGGCGCCGGAAGGACTCCTCCGCGCGACGCCCGAGTTCGGGCGGGGTGACATCGACGAGGTCCGATCGCGGCACGAAGGGCGGCCCGACGCCGCAAGCGGTGGAGCCCCGGCCGACGCCTGGGGCCGGCCCGCCGTTGCGGACGGCGCCGTCGGCGGCGGGGTCGGGAGCCTGCCGAAGGGCTGCGGGGGGGCGAGCCGGGTGGGGGCAGGCGGCCAGGCAGTCGTCGCAACCGAAGGCGCGTTGGTCGAGCAGCCGCGCGAAGCGGTCGGGCACCTCTCCGCGATGCTCGATGGTCCAGTACGAGAGGCAGAGGCGGGCATCGAGGCCGCGCGCGCCGTCCAGGGCCCCGGTCGGGCAGGCGTCGAGGCAGGCGGTGCAGGTCCCGCACCGGTCGAGGCCCGGCGTGTCCGGCGGGAGCGCGGCGTCGAGGATGACCTCGCCGAGCAGCGTCCAGGGCCCGTGGGTCTCGTCCAGGAGCAGCGTGTTGCGGCCGATCCAGCCCAGTCCGGCACGCGCGGCCAAGGCGCGCTCGAGGAGCGGCGCGGTGTCGACGCACACGCGAGTGGCCACGCCCGGGAGCAGTGTCTCGAGCTCGGACACGGCGTCACGCAGGGCCGCCTTGAGCGTGTGGTGGTAGTCCTCGCCGCGCGCATAGCCGGCCACGCTGCCCCGGCCGTCGGTGGCCGGATACGCGGTGGTCGTGCAGATCACCGTGCGCGCGCCGGGCAGCAGCCGGCCCGGATCGGCGCGCCCGGCGGGCTCCCGCGCCAGGTAGTCCATGGACCCATGGCGACCCTGGGCGACCCAGGTCGACACGTGATCGGCCACCGGCTCGGCCGACGTGAAGCCCACGCGCGCGAACCCCCGCGCGAGGAACAGGGCGCGGATCTGCTCGCGGAGTCGGACGGTCGGCCCGTCACCCATGCGCCGGTTCCTCGGGGGAGCCCCTGTGTACCATGAGCGCATGAGGTGCATGGCAGCGATGGCGGTCGCCGCGGCGACCCTTCTGTGCAGTGCGTGCGGCAGGCCGCCGGAGGTCGAGGGGGAGGCCTGGCCGCTGACGGTCGACGAGCCCGGCGTGGTCGGTTACGCGGCGATGCCCGCGGCGCCGAGCTCACTGTTGCACGGCGTGGCCGCCGACGTCCTCGGGTGGCAACCGGAGGGCCTGGCGCAGGTCCTGCCCGTCGCCGTCGTGCACCTCGACCCGACGACGTTCGGCGGGCGCTTCGCGGTCGTGCTGGCCGTGGAGGACGGCACCGCCTTCCTCGACTCACTCGACCGGTGCGCCTCGGTCGAACCGCTCGGGAGTGGCGAGTACCAGGCGCTGGTGCGACGCGACAGCGAGCTTGCCCGGGGGCTCACGGCCCTGGACGCCATGCTGTCGGCTGGCTCGCGCACCGATCAGATCATGGCCGCGCTCTCCGCCATGGGCGACACCGGGCCGCAGGTCATCGACTTCCACGCCCTCGTGGATGACGGGCTGGCGGTGATCACGCCGTCCTTCGAGGCCCGTGGCGTGACCAGCGCCTTCGCGCGGCGCGTCTCGGGTCTGCGCCGCCAGGCCGCCGAGCTGCCGGCCGGCGGCGGAGGCCGGCCACCCGAAGCGGGACTGATCGTGTCCTTCGACGTCACGCGCGGCCGCGTCGTCTACCACGAGCAGATCAAGCACGCCGTCGATGGGCTGCGCACCCTCGTGGTCGGCGCTCAGGGCGCGGGCCTGGGGATGCTCCTGAACGACAGCCTGGGCGATCGCGACGGAGCCTCCGTCGACAGGCCGGAACTGCCCGAGATCTCCTGGGACACGGTCCAGGCGCTGATGGAGATGGCGGACCTCGGGTCGGTGCGCGCGGTCCAGCTGAGCGTCCGACTCGACACGGCGGCGCTGGCCGACCTGCAGACGACGACGCCGGAGGTGAGTGGGTTCGTGATGCGCATCGACCAGGATCCGACGAGTCCGGTGGGGCGACTGATGGCCTCGGCGGCGCCGGCGCCGAGGGTGCCCGAAGCGCTCGGTGTGGGACGTGCCGAGCCGGATCCCTTCGCGCGCGCGCTGGCGGACTTCATGCTGCCGCTGGCCGAGTCCGAGCACGGGCGGGGTGGCCCCGCGCGCGCGTCGATCGAGTCCCTGCACGAGTTGCTGTTGCCGTGGGCCGGGGTGATCACGGTGCTCCCCTGGAGTGGGAGTGGCCTGGTCGCCGCACCCCTGCGCGACCCGTCCGCCGTGGATCCGCCCGCCCTGCTGGCCTGGTTCGAGCCGTTGCTCGCCGGGACCGGCATCTCGCTCGAGGGTCGGATCGACAGCACGGCCGACGGCCGCTGGCAAGGCCTCGACGACGCCGGCGAGCCGGTGCTCACCGCGGGGGTCCACGACGACGTGCTCTGGATCGGTCCGGGCGACATCCGCGATCCGCCTCGCGCGCTGCTCGAGTCGGCGTCCGCCTCGGCGCGTGGCCCGATGCCCGGGTCGGGTCCGGCGCTCATGCTCGTGGATGACCTGGTGCAGGTCCTGCTCGAGGTCTCGGGAGACGGCGAGTGGCAGCTGGACGTGCACTGGGAGCCGGACCTGCTCGAGCGATGACGCCGATCCGCGCCGCCCTCCTCCTCGTCGCGCTGCTCTCGGCGGCCGGGGCGTGGCTGGTGAGCGAGCGCGAGCTGGTCTTCGAGCCGGACGTGATCACGACCTGGCGCGCCGAGCACGTCGACGACCGGCCGCTCACGGCGGCGCAGGAGAGCGAGTTCCGAGCCATTCGCGGAGCGACCCGGCGCCAGGACCTGCTGCTGCTGTTGGCGGCGCTCGCCGTCGGGGCTCTCGCCGTGGCCGTGTGGCCGGCCGCCGCGCGGACGGCCGGCGGGACGGTGCCCGCCGTGCTGGCACTGGGCGCGGTCGTGCTGCTCGGGTGGTCGCTCTCCATGTCGGTGAACAATCAGATCCACCGCGCCGTGGCGGGGGAGTGGACGCTCTCCGACGACGCCTTCGAGAGCTTCACCGGACCGCTCGCGTCGCTGCTCGCCGACTACCGCGAGCGGATTCCCGAGGACGAGGCCGTGATCCTGGTGGGCGTGGATCCGTTCGCGCTCAACGTCGCGTCGTGGGCCCTGTACCCGCGGCCGATGTACATGCTGGTGCGGCCCATCCCGCAGACCTACACGCTGTTCCAGGTCCGCGATGAGATCGCCGGGACGGCCCTGGCCGCCGATCATCCCGGGCGCTGGGTCGTGCACGTCACGGTCATGGCCCAGGGCGGCGCCGAACGGACCGGCCGCGCGGACCTGCTGAAGGTGGACGAGTGAGCGCGGCCGTCGGGGTGGGCCTGGTGGCGCTCCAGATCCTGGCGGGTCTGTTCCTCGCGCGCCGACTCGGCCGGGCCGGCGAGCCCTGGTGGGCACGGGCCTCGCTGGCCTTCGCGCTGGGCGGCGCGGTCATCGGGCTGGCGCAGGTGGCACTCTCCGCGCTGGGCTTCGCGGCGGGGCTGGGCGTGCCGGTGGGGATCGCGGTCGTCTCCGTGCTGGCTGCGAGGCTGCCCCGGCAGCCTGCTTCCACGCCTGCTTCGACGGCCGCTTCGACGGCCGCGGCATCCACGCCCTTGCCGGCGACCGATGGCCTCGATCGGCACGCGCGTCGCGTGTTGCTGGGCCTGACGCTGGTCGTCGGGTTGGTCGGCGCGTCGGCCTCGGCGGGCCTTCCTTTCCGCAGCGACGGCAGCAAGTTCTGGGCGCCGCGGGCACGCGAGCTCGCCACCGCCGGCGCGCTCGAGGTGCCGGCCCTGGTCGATGAGTACCGCGTCGCCTTCCACAGGACCTATCCGCTGCTGGTGCCGACGCTGCTCGCACCCGCGTTCGCGCACTCGTCGCCCGACGCGATGGTCGGAGCCAAGGTCGTGCTCGCGGCCTATCACCTGGCGCTGCTGGGACTGGTGGCGGCGGCGCTGCTCCGCTGCGGGCCTCGCGGTGGGTGGGTGTTGCTCGCCTTCCTCGGCAGTCCCTTGCTGATGCGGACGGAGATCCGCGAGTCGGTGGTGGCGGGCGGGTTCGTGGACGAGGTCGTGGCGGTCTACCTGTTGTTGCTCGTGATGACCGTGGAGCGCTTGCGGGGCGCGGTGGCGCGGGACGGGGGGACGGGCGCCGTGCTGCTCGCGGTGCTCGTCGGCGCGGCGCTGGTGGCCACCAAGCTGGAGGGGGCGCTGGCGCTGGCCTGCGTGCTCGTCGCGGTGCTGCTCGCCGGGCCGCGTGGACGCGGGAAGATGCTGGTCGTGTGCGGCGGCGTGCTGCTCTTGTCGGTGCCGACGCTCTGGATCCGCGGCGGGGTGATTCCCGACGAGCCGATCGTGTCGTGGGCCGGGCTGGTCGACCCGGCGTCCCTCGGCGCACGCTTCGTGCCCGTGCTCTACGAGGTGTTCGCCACCCTCCTCGATGCGTCCGCGTTGGGCCTGCTGCCGCTGTTGGTCGTCGTCGTGCTCACCGGCCTGCCGGGCCGCGGCCGGGCCTACCCGCGTCTGCTGCTGCTCGGGCTGCTCGGCTTCCTGGTCCTGGTCTACCTGGGCACCACCATGGACGTCGCGCGTCACGTGCACACCAGCGCCCATCGCCTGCTGTTCCAGTGGATGCCGGCGCTGGCCCTGCTCGCGGCCCGCGCTCTCCAGCGCGCCCGAGAGGACGATGTCGCCGCGTCGCCCGAGGCTGCCGGCGGATGAGCGACGGCGACCTCGAGATCCGACGCGACGTGGTCATCCCCGCCGACGAACTCGTGGTGACCACGAGCCACTCCGGCGGCCCGGGCGGCCAGAACGTCAACAAGGTCGCCACCAAGGTGATCCTGCGCTGGAACATCCGCGAGTCCGTCGCCCTCGGTCCGACGCGCAGGGAGCGGCTGCTGACGAAGCTGGCCTCGCGCCTGACGACCGCCGGTGAGCTCGTGCTGCACGTCGACGAACATCGCAGCCAGGGACGCAACCGCGAGCTGGCCCGCGAGCGACTGGTCGAGCTGGTGCGCGAGTCGCTGGTGGTGCCGAAGGCGCGCCGCAAGACCAAGCCGACGAAGGGCAGCAAGAAGCGCCGGCTGGCGCAGAAGAAGCGTCGTGGCGACGTGAAGAAGATGCGCCGCCCGCCGTCGGACTCCTGACGCGGGCCGGTGCCTGCGACCTCAGGGCCTGCGCGGGCTCAGCGGGAGCGTCAACGACCAGACCAGCACGACCGATCCGGCTCCGAGCACGAACGCCAGACTCAACAACCCCAGGAGCGAGGCCGAGAGATCGAGGGCGACGCGTTCGGCGTCGGCTGCCGACCCGCCCACACCCAGGACCACGGCGTTGGCGATGAGCAGGAGCAGCAGCAGGACCGAGAAACCCGCGCGCCCCCCGCGCAGGTCCGACGCGCTCGGTGCGAGGTGCGCGCCGATGCAGACGCACAGGTAGACGTAGACCCAGGTCTGCCAGCGACCCAGGGCCCCGTCGGCGGTGAGGGCCTCGCCCAGCGACCTCGCCGTGGCGCCCACCGCGCCCAGGAACTCGGTGAAGCCCGCCGTCGCCGACAGGTCGGGGGTCGACAGGGCTCCGGGCAGGAGCAGGCGGGTGATCAGCCACAGCACGGCCGACCCTCCCACCAGCGGCGCGACGCCGATGAAGAAGCGCCCGATCTGCTGCCACAGGTTGCCGCGCTTCCAGGCATGTTGCACCACGCCGAGTCGCCCGGTGGTCTTGTCGGGCGCGAAGAGCTGCACCTTCTCGACGCGATGGCCGAACACGCGGCACATGAGCAGGTGGCTGAACTCGTGCACGGGCACGCCGAGCCAGGCGGTGATCAGCACGCCCTTCCAGCCGACGCGCTCGAGCAGGCGCCCCGTGAGCAGGCGGTGCACGAGGTGCAGCAGGATCGACAGGATCGCGAGCGGGCCGAGGATCGTGAGCAGCTGGCGGCCGGTGGTGAACAGGGTGTCGCCCACCAGGCCGAGCACGTCGTCGCCGGTCACCTGGGCGGGTCCGGGTCCACCGCAAAGACCGTCGGGGTCACCGAGCGGTCTCCGGCCTCGACCGTGCGCAGCTTCAACACGGGTGTCCAGCGCGCGGAAGCCTGTTCGAGCACGGCGTACGCCTCGGCCAGCTCGCCGGTGTAGTAGACGTGGGTCGCGTCGCCTTCATGGACCTCCGGTGGGTCCAGCGCGTAGACGAAGGGCACGCAGCGCCGGCCCGCCATGATCGCCATCATCTTGGGCACGTCGGTCATGATCACGGCGTCCTCGGGCGTGTTCTCGGCCAGGAAGACGGCGATGTCCTCGAGCGGCCAGGGCACGTCGAGGGTCTGCAGCAGCCCGTCGCGAGGATGGTCGGCGCGGTGGGCGACGTGGTCGCGGACCTGCCGCGGCCACTCCACGAGACGGCGGTGCGCCAGGGGCACGGCGAAGAGCAGCGGGAGCAGCCAGACCAGGCCGGGGCGGAGGTCGGGCAGGCCCCGGCGCCGGGACAGCACGACCGCGAGCAGGGCGAGGCCTGCGGTCAGGACGGCGAGCAGGCCCGCGTAGGCGGTCGACCAACGATCGAGCAGGGTGGGGAAGCGGCTGGTCTGCAGGCCGAGGAACACCAAGGCGGCGGCGCCGGCCGCCAGCAGCCCGAGCCGACCGGCGCCGGATGCGGCGAGGCGCTGGGCCGCGCGCCAGGCGGTCACCAGGCCTTCGCCGGCCATCAGGATCAGGAGCGGGAGCAGCGGTGCGTAGAATCGCTCCTGCTGGTTGAAGGGCCAGAGGGCGTAGAGCGCCAGGGTCGCGGTGACGTAGGCCGTGACGGCGCGGCGAGCCGGCGACGCCCGGGAGCCGAAGGCCATGCGCCCGGCGCCGAGCAGCACCAGCCCGAGCAGCGCCAGGCCGGGAGGCAGCTTCTCGGAGGCGCGATCGACGTTGGTGAGCAGGGTGCCCATCGCCCTCGCCATGACCTGGGCATTGCCGCCGATGCGATGGACCATCGCGCCGGCGTCGAGGGGCGGATTGTCGAGCCGGACGACCTTGGTCAGGTCGCGGGGTTCGGCCGAGTTGAACTCGCGACCGTAGTCGGGGGCGTCGGGCACGGTGGCCATGACGTGGGCGGCGCGCCACTGCCAGGCACCGACGGCGGCAAGACCCAGGATCACGATCAGCAGCGCGCGGGCACGGATCGACCGGACGCCGGCCGGTCCGGGGCCGCTCGGGCCGAGGAGCAGGGCCAGCCCGGGCACGGCCAGGAGCGAGACTCCCGCGAGCCGGACCGCAATGGCAGCGATCACGAGCAGCCCAGCTCCACACGTCCAGGACAACCGAGCCCCCGGTCGCAGGGCCTCCAGCATCGCGACCAGCGCCGCCAGCGTGGTCAGCAGGAAGAGCGGCTCGCTGCGCAGGTAGTGGACGGAGAGATCGAAGAAGGTCTGCGAAAGGCCCACGGTCGCCGCCACCGCCAGGGCCACGCCCGGCGGGTAGCCGAGTCGCCGGGCCAGCTGCCCGCTCAGGACCACCCCCAGCAGCAGGGCACAGACGAGGGCCGCGTGGAAGGTGGCGAACGCCGTCGGGGCCTTGGCCCAGCTCAGCAGGCCCACCACGACCGGCCAGCCTGGGGGATACTTGGCGTGGGGTACGTCGTCCAAGGCGTAGCGACCGTCCTCCGCCAGCGACCACCCGAGGCGTACGTAGGCGGCCGCGTCCGGGTCGATCGCCCAGACCGGACGGATCGCCGAGAACAGGATCGCCCCGAGGATCAGCAGCAACAGGAGCCAGGATGGCCTCGACATGGCCCGAAACTGCCATCTGCAGCCCGAGTGGCCAATCCCACGCCGCGATTTCCGGCACCGTGGCTCTCGGGGATGTCATTTGTGTGACCGGGCTGCGGTCCAGCTCTAGACGCCGGAGCGTGGAGACGTCCGGACCCGCTCCTGGGGGAACGGGTACCCCGGAATCGGACGATCCGGCGAGTGGGCGACCGAAACGTGCAACCTGAACCGAGCCATCACAAGGCGGAGCAGGGCCAGGCGGCCCCGGTCTCCCGCCAGGCAGCCGGGCGACAGACGGTGGTGGTGGAAGAGGTGGCAGCGGGAGTGGCCAGGGAAGCCCGCCGCATCGCCCGGGAGACCGGCCACGAGTTGCTCGCCGAGGTCGCCGCCGGCCCGATCGTCGAGCTCCAGCGGCTCAACAACGCCCTCATGGACACCTATCGGGTCCACCAGGACGTCGATGCGTTCTCGCTCCTGTTCGAGCTGAACACGCGGTCCTTCAGCATGATCGGCGCGCGGATCATGCGGATGACAGGCTGCCGGGCCGACATCGGCGACATCATCCAGGAGGCCTTCCTGGCCATCTACCGCTACCCGACGCGGTTCTGCCCGGACAAGCCGAACGCCTTCCGGAACTGGTCCTACTCGATCATCCGCAACACGGTGTATCGGCACGCCCAGAACCGGACGCGGGACGGCATCCCGGTGGAGATGCTCGAAGAGGTGCTGCAGGACACCAACACCACGTCCCCGCCGCAGGCCACCGAGAACGGGGAACAGGACGAGGCCTGCAGACGCGTCTACGCCCTGTTGCTGGCCATCTACACCGACGTATATGCCCACGAGCTGAAGGCCCGCGATCGCCTCGCGCTCGAACTCGTGGAGATCCATCGGCTTGGTTATCGGGACGCGGCAGCCGTCGTCGGCGTGCGACTCGAGAACTTCAAGATGATCGTCTGCCGCGCCCGCAAGAAGATCTTCCAGTCGATGGTCCGGACCCTTGGGACCAGGCAACCATGAAGCTGACCGACAACGCCTGCATCACGTTCGAACAGGACATCCACGCCTTCGTCGACCACGAGCTCGACGAGGGAGGGATGGTCCGGCTCACCCACCACCTCGACGATTGTGGCGGCTGCCGGGACTACCTGGACGACATGCGCGAGCTGACCGACCTGCATGCACCGGCCACGGCCGAGATGGACGAGGCGGTCGCGGACCTGGTCGACAAGCACGTCCTGTTCGGCAACATCACGCGCACGCTGCTCGACGAGCGGCAGGCCGAGCTCTCGCGGCTGTTCTACGAGCTGGGCAAGGCCTACGTGCTCGAGGCCGGCAAGGCCATCTCGCGCGCCGACGGCGCCACGCGCCATCCGGTCCAGACCATCGCGCCGCCGATGAACATCCGCAGCGCGGCCGATCGCGCCCGCCGCATCGAGCGCGAGTGCCAGAAGCTCGAGACCCACGCGCCGAGCCGCGCCGCCGTGAAGGGTGGCTCGCTGTTCGGGCGTGCGGCAGGCCTGTTCGAGTCCCGCGCGGGCGCGGGCGCTGGTGCCCTGGCGAACGGCCGGCGCTACCTGGAACGCGCGCTGACCCTCGGCCCGGACAGCTGGGACGCCCGGTTGTACCTGGGACACCTGCACATGCTGGACGGTCGCTACGATCGCGCGCGGGTCGAGTTCCGTCGCGTCCTGGATCGGGCTCCCGACCTCTCACGGCGGATGATGGCCATGCAATGGCTGGGTTCGGTGTACGCCGAGCTGGGCTTGCGCCAGGGCAGCCGTGCCCACTACCTGCGCTCCATCGAGTGTTACGAGGAAGTCATCGCAAGCGGCATCGAGAAGAGCGAGCCGCGGGCCTTCATGACCTACCTCCACCTCGCCGTGGTGTGCGCGAAGGCCGGTCTCGTCGGCCGCGCGATCAAGCACTTCGGGCAACTCGTCCAGCGCTTCCCCCGCAAGATCGAACACAGTCGCGGTCTGCTCGACAAGATGGCCGACTTCAGCCATCTCCTCGACGAGCGGAGCCAACTCCGCGAGGACCTCGAAGATGCCGTCCCCGCCTTGTTTGCCGCGTAAGCGGAGCAGAATCATGAAGACCCCAAGAATCCTCCTCCCGCGAGCCGCCAGCACGGCTCTGCTCGTGGCCCTGTTCCTCGCCTGCCCCTCGACCCCACTCTCGGCCGCGGGTGACGAGGGCGGCTGGTTGCCTGGTCAGGCCGGCGGCGTGACCGAGGGCGGCGAGGACGAGACCCAATCGCTGCTCGGCACCCAGGTCGTGGAGATCGCTTCGCCCGAGGGTCTGGTCGAAGCCGAGATCCTGGACGGGGCGACGCTGGATGTCCGTTCGTCGACCGACGGCTCCATGACGCTCGCGCCCGAGGCGACCGGCGGATCCGACGCGCCGATCACCGCGGCATCCTACGAACCGATCACCTACAGCCAGGGTCTCTACGGCGGCACGCTGCAGCTCCAGGGCAAGATGCTGTTGAAGCTCGATTCCGAGCTGGAGATGACCCTGGGCGCGGCGGTCTTCGCGACCCAGCGTCAGACGATCCTGATGCTGCACGAGGTTGGCCCGAGCGAGGAGATGCCGGCGCTGGCCGACGTGCTCGCCGGTCAGATCGCCCCGCTGGCCTTCGCGGTCACCGGCGACATGGCCGACCTCGACATCGCCAAGTTCCACGCGCTGGTGACCAAGCACGCCGCGAACCTGCCCGACGTCGTGGCCACCTGGGCCTTCGTGTCGGTCGATGCGCTCGGCGAGGTTGCTGTCTCCGGTGTGCGAGTGTCCACCGACGGGGAGACGCTGGAGGTCCTCGCGGACTGAGGCCGGAACGGCTTTGCGACAGACCCGTGCGACGGGCCGCGCCGGAGGACGGTGCGGCCCGTCGGCGTTCCGGGCCAAGCCGGCGGGGGTCGGCGGGTGTCGGCGCGCTGCGTGTCGGTGCGCTGCGCGGCGGTGCGCTAGGAGGCGGTGCGGCGCGGGGGGTGCGGCGCGGGCGGTGCGGCGCGGGCGGTGCGAGCGTCGGGACCGACCGATCGCCTATGATGCCGAGCCCCATGCTCGACGCCGCTGCCCTCCTCGCCAACCTGAACGACCCGCAGCGGGAGGCGGTGGAGCACGAGCACGGCCCGCTGCTGATCGTGGCCGGCGCCGGCAGCGGCAAGACCCGCGTGATCACGCGCCGTGTCGGCTACCTCATCGCCCAGGGCTGCCGGCCCGAGTCGATCCTGGCGATCACCTTCACCAACAAGGCTGCAGGCGAGATGCGCGAGCGGGTGGCCGAGCTGGTCGGCGACGGCCGGGTCTGGATGAGCACCTTCCACGCCTTTGGCGCGCGGGTGCTGCGGGCGCACGGTGGCCCGGTGGGCCTGCGGCCGGGTTTCACGATCTACGACCGCGATGACCAGATCTCCCTGGTCAAGGACATCTGCGGAGAGCTGGGCATCGACACGCAGCAGATGCGGCCACGAGTGCTCCAGGGTTCCGTCTCGCGGCTGAAGAACGAGGGCGTGCCCCCCGACGAAGCCGAAGCCTCGGCGGGCAGCTACTTCGACCGCAACGTCGCGCGCGTCTACGCCCGCTACGAGGAGGCGTTGCGCGAGGCCAACGCGGCGGACTTCGACGACCTCCTGTTGCGCACGGCGAAGCTGTTCTCCGAGAACCCGAAGATCCTGTCGCGCTACCAGGAGCGCTTCCAGCACGTGCTCGTGGACGAGTACCAGGACACCAACCGGATCCAGGACCGGCTGGCCCGGGACATGGCCGCGCGCTGCGGCAACCTGTGCGTGACCGGCGATCCCGACCAGTCGATCTACGCCTGGCGCGGCGCGCAGATCCGCAACATCCTCGAGTTCCAGGACGACTTCCCGGGTGCCAAGGTGGTGCGGCTCGAGCAGAACTACCGCTCCACGGGCCACATCCTCGCCGCGGCCTCGGGTGTCGTGCGGCACAACCAGAGCCGCCTGATGGGCGATCTCTGGAGCGAGTTGGGCGACGGTGAGAAGGTCGCGCTCACGGCCGCCGACGACGAGGAAGCCGAGTCCGACGCGGTCGTGCGCAAGGTGCGCGAGTTGCGCGACGCCGGGCAGCCGCTGGCCGAGATGGCGGTCTTCTATCGCACCAACGCGCTCTCGCGTGGGTTGGAGCGGGCGCTGCGCCTGCACAACGTGCCCTACGAACTCGTCGGCGGCGTGGAGTTCTATCAGCGCAAGGAGGTCAAGGACCTGCTCGCGTACCTGCGCGTCCTGGTGAACCCGGATGACGCCGTGGCCTTCCTGCGCGTGGTCAACACCCCGGCGCGCGGCATCGGCAAGACGAGCATGGAACGGCTGCGGGCCTGGGGCGTGCCGCAGGGTCTGTCGCCCTTCGTCGCCGCCCGCCGCGCCGACGAGGCACCCGGCCTGACCGCGCGCGCGCGCAAGGCCCTGACGTCGTTCACGAAGCTGCTCGACGAGCTCTCGGCCACGCTTCAGGGCACGGTCGAGAGCACGCTCCAGGCCGTGCTCGAACGCACCGACTACATGGCCTACCTGAGGGACTTCGGCGGCCAGGAAGGCACCGACCGCATCGACAACGTGAAGGAGCTCCAGTCGGCGCTCGCGACCTACGCGGTCCACGCGGCGGAGCCGTCCCTGGCGGCGTTCCTCGAGGAGACCGCCCTGTTGTCCGACGTCGACAGTTACAGCGGCGCGGGCGACCGGCTGGTGCTCATGACCCTGCACGCGGCCAAGGGGCTGGAGTTTCCGACCGTGTTCATGGTGGGCATGGAGGAGGGCCTGCTCCCGCACCAGCGCAGCCTGGACGACCCGGCCAGCATCGAGGAGGAGCGGCGCCTCTGCTACGTCGGCATGACCCGCGCGCAGCGCCGGCTGTTCCTGAGCTACGCCGGGCGGCGCCCCGTCTCCGGCACCTGGATGCCCAGCGAGCCCTCGCGCTTCCTCGACGAGGTTCCCGCCGAGAACGTCGTGGAGCGCGACCTGCGCTCGGCCACCGGCGGTCCCGGCGGTGGCTGGGGAGGTCGCGGCGGAGGCGGCGGCTGGAGCGACCGACGCGGCGGCTCGGGCCGCGGGCCCCCGGAGTTCGGCCGCGATCCGGGCGCCGGCGAGGCCGAGACGGTCTACGTCCCGGACCCCGACGACTACCTCGACATCCCCGACGCCGAGGCGCTCCCACGTCCCAACCAGGCCGTCCGCCACCCGCACTTCGGCCAGGGCGTGGTCCTGGCCGTCTCCGGCACGGGTCCCAAGGCCCGGATCACCGTCAACTTCCAGATGTTCGGCGAGAAGCAACTGATCGCCGAGTACGCCCGGCTCGAACCCGTCTTCTGACGATCCCGGCCCACGGCCCCGTGGCCGTCGCCGCCGTCATCGATAGAATCCGTGTTCGACCCGCCCCGACCGCGAGCCCCCGACATGCCCCGGATCATCGTCAATCAGGGACACGGCCCCGAGCCGCACGAGTTGGAGGGTGGGCGACTCACCGTCGGCGCCACGCCCGACTGTCACGTCCCGCTCGAGGACCCGTCCGCCGAGGGAGTCCAGATCGTCTTCGAGGTCGAGCGCGACGGGAAGACCTGGCGCGCCGTGGCCCTGACCGGTGACGTGTTGCTCAACGATGAGCCGCTCGAGTCGGCCGAGCTCTCGCACAACGACGCGATCTACATCGGCGACGTGATGATCCTGTTCAAGGGCACGTCGGCGACGCCCGCCGCCGCGGGTGGAGACGCCCTCGAGGATCTCGAAGACCTCGAGGAACTCGATCTCGAGGAGGACGACGGGGGCGGGCTCTCCGGCGTCCTCGACATCTTCGACCTCGGTGGCGACGTCGACATCGAGAGCGATGACGCCGACGAGGACGACGAACCCGAGGCCATGGACCCGAAGGCGGCCAAGGCCGAGCTGGCACGCCTGCTCGCCAGCCGCAACGACGACGCCCTCGCCGCCGCGGACACGCTCGAAGACCTCGACGAACTGGAAGACCTCGACGAACTGGAGAGCCTCGGCGATCCGGAAGACGGTTCCGAGGAGGAGCCCGAGCCCATCGATCCCAAGGCCTTCCGGAGCGAGTTGAACCGCTTGTCGGCCCGGGCCAACGCGCCGCCGGCCGAGCCCGAGCCGTCGCTGGACCTCGACCCGGAGCCCGCCGTGACGGCGGCGGACGACGACGACGATCTGGAGCCGGTGGACCCCAAGGCGGCGCGCGACGAGGTCGCGAGGCTGCTCGCCGCCCGCCTCGCCGCGGCACCCGCGCCGGAGCCAGCGAGCGCCGAGCCCGAGGAGCTCGATGACCTCGATGACCTCGATGACCCCGACGACCCCGACGAAGTCGAGGAAGTCGAGGACCTCGAGAGCCTTGATGAGCTCGAGGACCTGATCGAGGACGACGTGCTCGAGGAACTCGATGAGCTCGAGTCGGACGAGCTCGAGCCGGACGCAGGGCCGGACGAGTCGGCTGTCGAGCCGGTGACCGTCGTCGCGCCCGAGCCGGAGGCGTTGCTCGAGCCCGAGCCCCCACCGGAACCGGAACTCGAGCTCGAGCCCGAGCCCGCACCGGAGCCCGAACCCGCGCCCGAACCCGAACCCGAACCCGAACCCGAACCCATGCCCGAGCTCGCGGGCGTTGCTGCCGTCGAGTCCTTCGAACCCGTGCTCGACACGGAGGGTGGCCCGGTGCGCTTCACCCGGCCCCTGCCCGCGGGCTTCCAGGCACCGTCCGGGCCGCCTCCCTTCGTCGGGCCACCGCCGCGTCGTGGAGTTCCGCGGTGATCCGGGCGGCATGCGAAGGTTGCGGCGCCGCGTTCAAGGCTCCCGACAAGCTGGCCGGCAAGCGCGTCAAGTGCCCCAAGTGCGGGTCCGGTGTCGCCATTCCTGAGCCGGAGGGCGAGGGCGCCAGCGAGGGCAGCGCAGAGGAGGATTCGCCGGCTGCGGCTGCGGGTCCGGCGGTGGGTGCGGCACCGGTCGCCGGACGGCGCGGTGGCTCACGCGCCGGCGGCCGGAAGGCGCGCGGCGGGGCAGCGAAGAACACCAGGCAGAAGGCGCGTCGCGCGGCTGTCGCGCCCAAGGCGCCGGCCCGCGACGACGACGACGGCGTGGAAGAACTGCGCACGCGCAACTCGCGCATCCAGCGCGCTCGCCGCAAGTCGGGACTGCCTCCCGCGGTGAGTGCGGCGTTGACCTTGCTCATCGTGCTCGCCATCGGCACGGGCGTCTGGTTCATGGTCAAGGGCGATCCGTACGGAGAGGCCTTCGGTCGCGGCATCGACGCGTTCGTGGACGCGCAGTACGAAGTGGCCATCGCCGAGTTCTCGACGATTCCCGCGGACCACGCCTTCTACTCGGACGCGCAGGAGCAGCTGGCCCAGGTGCGGGCACAGCAGGCGGCCGGCGAGCGGCGCGTGGACGAGCGCTTCGCGGACAGTCTCTACGGCAACATCACGGCGACCCGCAAGCGCTTCGTGGACCGCGACGGGGAGGGCTACAAGGACCCGAACTACACCAGCTCCGCGCGCTACCTGCTCTTGCGCGCGCAGGAGTTCCTCGACAAGTATCCGGGGCACGCACGCGAGGCCGAGGTGAAGGGCCTGTTCAGCTACTACCGGAACGTGGCCAACCTGACCGACCCGATCACGGAGCAGGACGTGCGCGTGGAGTTGAACATCCGCCACGGGTCGGACCGCTGGGGGTTGACCGTTCCGTCGATCGAGGCGCTGGCAGCGCAGGGGCCGGAGCAGGCCAGGGTGGCCGAGGAGATTCGCGCCGAGGCCATCTCGCTCGCGCTCGCGGACTGGCAGGGCATCAAGCAGCAGATGGAGGAGCGCCACTTGCAGCCCGGTGCCGAGAACTGGCGCGAGGTGGCCACGACCTGCAAGAAGTTCCTGATCGGCGTGGAGGACCTGCCGACGGCGGGGGCGGATGCCGAACGCACGCTGCTCCTCGCCGAAGCGAAGATGGGGGGCTGACACGGGGCGCCGGCTCGGTCTCGTCGTCCTGGTCCTGCTGATCGGGGTGGCGGTCTGGACTGCGCTGGGCAGCGACGCGCTCCCGGCGGAGCGCACCCGCCTCGTGCTCCACGAGAACCTGCTGCGCGGTTTCGGTCGCGCCGAGCTGTTCCGCGAGACCACGCGTCTGGCCCTCGGCAGCGAGCGCGGGCAGCGTCACACGGTCGAGGCCGACCGCCGCCGCCCGCTGACCACCCACGGGGTGTTGTCGCGACCCGCGGGCGAGCCGCCCTTCGTATGGCTCGTGGGCACCCGACCGGACCTCCGCGTGGACGTGATCGAGCCTCGCGATCGCACGCTCACCTTGTTCCTCGCCAACGGCCTCGTGGGCGAGACACCCGCCGAGCGTGCGCAGGCGGTGACGGTGCTGTTCAACGGGCAGGTCCTCGGGCGCGCCGAGTTGCCCGCCGACGATCGGAGCCACGCGGTCGCCTACCCGGTTCCCGCGAGCATGCAGCACCGCGGCCCCAATCGGGTGCAGCTGATCTTCGACCGCGCGCACCTGCGCACGTTGCAGGACGAGCGGCCGCTGCCCATCGCTGCCGTCGCCACGCGCCTGCACTTCGACGTCGACGGTGAGGAGCCGCCGCCATCCGGCCCGCCCTCGCGCGCGGGCGTCATGCCGGTCCTCCGCGGCGAGGCCGCCCCGCCCATGCTGGTGCTCCCGGGAGGGACCGCCGCACGCCTCGGCCACGTGTTGCCGGACGTCGAGCGCCTCGTGTTGCGCATGCACGTGCACCTCGCGACGGTGCCCTTCGAGGTCACGCTGCAGACCGATCACCTGCCGCGTCGCGTGCTCTTCCACGGCGCCCCCGGCGAGTCGCTGCCCGAGCGCTTCGACCACGACCTCTCGCCCCTCGCCGGACAACCGGCGCTGATCGAGGTCTGGGCTCTCGAAGGCGAGGGCCAGCTGCAGATCGACGTGATCAACCTGCTCGTCGAGGACACGGAGGGTGGCGGGCCTGATGCGGCCGGGGCGACAGGGGCGCCCGCCGGCCCCCGCCGTCTCGCCGCGCGGGAGCGTCCGTCCTTCCTGCTCGTGGTGCTCGACGCCCTGGCCCGCGATCGCACCTCCGCCTTCGGCAACGAGCGGGACACGACGCCGCGCCTCGCCGCACTGGCCGGCGGCGGCCTGACCGCGCCCGATGCCTCCGCGCCGGCGTCGTACACGCTGGCCTCGACGGGCACGCTGCTCACCGGCGTGGAGCCACACCATCACGGCGTGATGCTGCTGCCCTCGGAGACGCGCGCGCCGGTCGTCGTGAAGGGCACGCCGCACCTGGCCGTCGAGCTGCGCGATCGCGGCTGGCGCACCGCCGCCTTCGTGACCAACCCGAATGCCGGCAGTCGCTTCGGCTACGCCGAGGGCTTCACGCTCTGGGAAGACCTCTACGCCCAGCCCGCGCTCTGGGACGAGGGCGTCAGCGGCGCCGAACTCCCGCCACGCCTGGCGGACTTCCTGTCGGCTGTGGGCGAGGACCCCTTCCTGGCCTATGTCCACGTCTTCGAGCCGCACGCACCCTACGAGGCGCCGGGCGACCTGGCCGCGATCTTCGTCGGGCCGTACGACGGCCCGGTGCGCGGTGACCGCGAGTGGATCGACGGCTTCAAGCAACATGGTGGCGAGGTCGACGAAGACGGCTGGCGGCACCTGGCCGAGCTGTACGACGCGCGCATCGGGGTGGCCGACCGCGTGCTCGGCGAACTGCTGGACGTGCTCGAGCGCTCGGGCCGCGCTGCCGACACCTACGTGCTGGTCACGTCCGATCACGGCGAGGCCCTTGGTGAGCGTGGCCGCGTCGAGCATGGTGACGACGTGCACGTCGAGCAGATCGCCGTGCCGCTCGTGTTGGCCGGGCCGGGGATCGGGCCGGGCGTGATCGACGGGCCGGCCACGCTCTCCGATGTGGCGCCGACGCTGCTCGGCCTGGCGGGCCTGGCCGCGCCCGCGGGGACGGATGGCCTGGACCTGCTCGTCGGCGCCGGGCCGCCGGCGAATCGCCGCCTGCTCTCCCGCAGCTACGCGCTCGAGCCCGCGCTGCGCTGGCGCATGGGTGACCTCGAACTCATCGTCGACGTCGCCACGCGCCAGAGGTCGCTCTACGACCTCGCCTCCGATCCCGGGCAGACGCGGGACATCGCCTCGGGCCGGCCCGCCGCGACCGCGGCGCTCTACCGGGAACTGTGCGAGGCCTTGGCGGGTGCGGTCGACGGGGCGGCCAGCGGAGCCGTGGTGATGGACCCGGAGGAGCTCGAGCGCATGGCGCAGATCGGCTACGTGGACTCGGGCGAAGACGCCGAGCGCGAGCTGGCCGAGGCGCTCGTGATGCTGCAGCGCCGGCTGTAGCGGGGACGGGCGCTGCGGCTGCCGCAGTGGCGTGGCGTTGCGTCCGGCGGGTCCCGCGGTATCACTCAGCTCGACAGGGCGCGCACGATCTCGCCCGGAGACTCCGCCTCCAGCATCGACTGGACCCACCACTCCTCCTGCAGCCTCTCGCCCAGGCGCCTGTACGCCAGCAGGTAGACCTTGTCGTCGTAGGTCGGGCCCACGAAGGAGATGACCAGGCGCACCGGCTCGCCATCGGGCGTGCCCGGGATGGCCAGCCCGGCGTGGCTGATGCCGACGGCGATGATCAGCTTGCGAGCCTGGAGCGTGCGCACGTGTGGCATGGCCACGCCCTGACCGAGCAGCGTGGCCTCGCGGCGCTCGCGCAACACCAGGTCGTTCTCGAGTCTCGTGGCGTTGACGACCTCGTCGCTGGTCACGAGCAGTGTGGCCATGTGGCGCACGAGGGCCTCGTGCGAGACGGGCGGGCCTGCGTCCGGGTCCGCGTCCGACGCTGCGGCGTCGCGGATCAGCGCGTCGAGGTCGAGATCGATGCGTCCCTCGTCGAGGAATCGCCCGAGATTCACGACCCCGCCCCGACCGGGCCGGGGCCCACGGGCAGGCGGCCGGGCGCGGCCGCACGACCGACCAGCGCGGTAACGACGGCCTGGGCGGTGATCGGCGTCGGCTCGTAACCGATCAGCACGGCCTGATCCGCGGGCAGGTCCAGGGCCTCGTAGGGCGAGCCCAGCACGACCACGAGATCGAGGCGCCCGTTCTGCAGCGCCCAGTCCATGCGGCGGCGGTCGGCGTCGGGCAACCGGGAGCTGCCCAGCCAGGCGGCCACCGAGGTGAGCACGAGTCCGACGCGGAAGGCGTCGCGGAAGGCTTCCGGGCTCTCGGGCGCGGCGTGTCCGTGGGCCTCCAGGGCCTCGATGAAGGCCGGGCGCACCATGCCCGAGGAATCGTCCCCGAAGAGCGTGACGTCCACGGGCCGCCCCGCGGCGGGCGGCGACCAGGCGGGACCGCGCGCGGTGATCGAGGCGGCGCGCAGCGTGTCGCCGAGAGCCAGCAGTGCGGGCGTGAGCGTCGCGGGCCTGCGGCCGCGCACGGTGGTGAGCGCGTGGTCGACGCGCGCCACCGCCCGGTCGAGCACCTCGTCCGGCAGGTGACCGCGCCCGTGGGCGGCCAGCAGCGCCTCGGCCATCGCGAGCGGTTCGGCGGGCATGAGCAGGATGTCGTGCCCGGACTGCAGCACGTCGAGGCCCGCGAGGGGATCCTGCGGGAACCCGCCCATGTCGAGGGCGTCGGTGATGACCAGTCCTTCGAAGCCGAGCCGGTGCCGCAGGTGGTCGAGCACCACGCTGGGCGAGCGCGTCGCCGGGCGCCCGGGGACGGGATCGAGGGCCGGCACTTCCAGGTGCCCGACCATCAGGCCGTCCACGCCCTCGGCGATCAGCGTGCGGAACGGCACCAGGTCGACGGCTTCCATGGTGTCGGTGTCGTGGGTCACGCGCGCGAGCTCGGTGTGGCTGTCCTGGACGGTGCAGCCGTGGCCGGGGAAGTGCTTGCCGACCGCCAGCGCTCCGCCCTCGCGCACACCGGCCGCGAAGGCCGAGACGAACGCGGCGACCACGTGGGGATCGTCGCCGAAGGCTCGCGTGGCGATGATCGGGTTGGTGGCCGCCGTGTTCACGTCCGCTACCGGGGCGAAGACCACGTCGATACCGGCCGCGCGGGCCTCGGCTCCGGTCTGCAGCCCGGCCTGGTAGGCGCCCCGGGTGTCGCCGCCGGCGGCGATGGCCATGGCCGTCGGCAGCGTGCTGCGCTCGGCCACCTGCTGCCCGCAGCCACGTTCCAGGTCGGACGAGACGAGCAGATCGGGGCCGGCCATGAGCCGCAGTCGCGCGAGCAGCGCCTCGTTGCCCGGCATGCCCTCGCCGAAGAGGATCACGCCGCCCACGCCGAAGCGTTCGATCAGCGGCTGCAGCCGCCGGAGCGCGTCCTCGCCGCGCGACGCACGGACGTCGGGCCAGATGAGGCGGCCGATGCGGGCAGCGGCGTCGGAGGCGGTCATCACGGCGTTCCGGAAAGAAGCGGGCGGGTCGAGGAAAACCCATCGATGGAGGCACCCCAAGGGGTTATCGCAGGTCTCGCCCTGCCCGTGAACCGAGATTGCACCGCTCCTCCACGATTCCTGCGCACCCGACATGCGTCGGGATACCGCCTCGACGCGCAGCCTCGGGAGACTGAGTCTCGCGCGCTCGATCGGTCGCGCGAGGTTGCGGCGGCGGGTGTACAGCCGGCGCGATGCTGCGGTGGTCGCGACGTCCTCGCGCGCGTGTGACCGTGCGCGGTCAGCGGCTCCGCGACGCGCGTGACGTGCGTGACGAGGGTCGCGAGACGCCCCGCGCGTGTGGAACACCGCGTTCAAAGGCGGGCGGATTCTCTTGAAACATCCGCGAACGTGCCGCAAAGTCTCTTCAAGCCACGCGGTTCCGATGTGGGGGTCGAGCGACGAGCGTGTCGTCGCGCGGAACGGCGAGCGAGGTACTCGTTTGAAACGGGCGCAGCAGCCGACCGTCGACGAGCTCTGGCAGCGCTATCTCAAGACGCGTCGACGGTGTCACAAGGACCGTCTCTGCGAGCACTACGTGACGCTCGTGCGCACCGTCGCCGAGCAGCTCGCGGCACGCTTGCCGCGGACGGTCGACCAGGATGACCTGATGGGCGCCGGTGTCTTCGGCCTCTTCAAGTCCGTCGAGAACTTCGACCCGGAGCGCAACACGAAGTTCGAGACGTACTGCCGACTGCGCGTGCGCGGCGCCATGATCGACTTCCTGCGCCAGCAGGACTGGATCCCGCGGGAGGCCCGCAACCGCGGCTCGCGCCTGCGTGACGAGATCCTGTTCCTCGAGAACAAGTTGGGGCGCCGCCCGACCGACCTGGAGTTGGCGCGGCGCACCAAGATGGAGCTGGCCGCGCTGCGCACCGCCCTGCGGGACATGAACTTCGGCACCATGGTCTCGCTGACCGAGGCCAATGGCAGCGGCTCGGGCGACGAGCGTCAGGACGGGCTGCTCAGCAAGGACGGCGAGCCGGCCGAGATCCTGCAGCGCCGCGAGATGTACCAGGTGGTCAAGGACCACCTCACGGACGTGGAACAGCGCCTCGTCCAGGCCTACTACTTCGACGGCCTGACGTTGAAGGCGATCGGGAAGAAGGAGGGCATCTCCGAATCCCGCGTGTGCCAGATCCACGGCCGCATGCTCGACCGCCTCGCCGAGCGGCTCGAGCACCAGGGCTAGGGCCGTGTCGCCTCCCGGCGCGGCGGGCCCCGAGGCGCCGCCGGCCCCGTTCAGCTGGCGGCACGGGCGGCTGTTCGTGGAGGACGTGGACCTGTCCACGCTTCCCGAGGGGCTGGAGGGGCGGCCGGCCTGGGTGCTGTCGGACGCCGCCATCCGGACGGCGATCGTGGCCGCGGGCGGGAACGGACCGCGCACCGTGGAGCTGGCGTCGGCGGGCCCGCGGGAGGTGCTGCGCATCCTGGCCGGAGCGGGTTGGTGGGTGCGGGTGTCCAGCTCGCATGAGTTGAGAGTCGCGTCGGCCGCCGGCTTCCCGTCCGAGCGCGTGATCGGTGCGGGTGTCGTCCGCGACGACGGCTTCCTGAAGGATGCACTCGGTGCAGGCGTTGGCGTGCTGGAGCACGAGGGCGATGGCGAACGCTCCAACGCGGAACGAGTCGCGCAGCTCCTCGGCCACGAACTCCCGCCGGACCAGGGCGCGCCGGCCGACGCGCCGCTCGGGCTCTTCGACCGTGTGGGCGGCCTGCTCGCCGCCGTGCTGCGCGGGCCGCCCGCGTTGGCGCTCGACGCCGCCTGGACGCGGCCCCTCGACGACGAGGGCGCACCCCTCGAGGTCTGCGCGCTCGAGGCCGGTGACCTGGAGGAGGGGCACCTCCAGGGCCTCGCCGGCAGTGGGGCGCCGCGGCGTGCGTGGATCTTCGGCGCGCTGCGGCGGGGCCAGTGGGCGGTCGTGGCCTGCGCGGCGGCGGCGCGGGGTCAGCCCCCGTCGCGCCGACACCCGCTGCCCGAGACGGTGCTCGTGCGCGGGGCCCTGTGGCGGGTGCTCGAGGTGGACGGCCTGCCGGACGTCGGGGTCTAGGCCCCCGCACCGCGACGACGCCCCCCTGCTCAGCGACTCCTGAGCTGGACCGGCTGGTTCGCCCGCCCAGCCTCGTCGTCAGGCCGCGCTCGGCTCGCCGACCGGCAGCGTGCCCTGCAGCATCGCCAGCTCGGTGGCCTCGGCCTTGTTGAGCGCCATCGAGATCGTGTCCCACGGGCACATGACCGCGCACAGCGAGCAGCTGATGCAGGTGTCGTAGTCCACCCGACAGACCTGGGTCGGCGACGAATCGCTCGGGTCCACCGCCGCCACCTTGTCGATCGCGTCGACCGGGCAGCACTCCATGCAGACCTCGCAGCCGGTGCAGCCGTCCTCGTCCACCCAGGCCACGGGGCGCTCTTCCTTCTTCATCTTCGGGACGAATTGGCCATACCCGTTCTGGATCGCCTCGGTGGGGCAGACCCAGGCGCAGAGCGAGCAATCGATGCACTCGTCCGGCGCGAAGATGCGGAAGAACTCCTTCTGCTCGCCCTCGATGATCGACATCGGGCATTCCTTCGCGCAGAGGGTGCATCCGACGCACTTCTCTTCGACGATGAAGAAGGCCATGGCAGCTCAGGAATCGGCAGGAGGAGAGGGGAGACCGAGGGGGTGATTCTAGGCCGAGGGAGGCGGCGACGCCAACCCGCGATCGGCGGGAGTCGATCCTGCCCGGGCCGGTAAGCTGACCGGATGGCCCGATTGCCACCCCCTCTGGACGACCACTTCCACCGCCCGCGCCATGTGGGCGCGCCGGCCGGCGGCTTCGACCTGCGCGGCGAGGCCCGCCATCCGGTCTGCGGGGACCACCTGGTGCTGTTCCTTTCGGTCCGGGAGGGGTTCGTCGTGGAGGCCGGTTTCAAGGCCATGGGTTGCCCGGCGTCGATGGCGGTGGCGTCGGCGGCCACGGAGCTGCTGGCCGGGATGCCGTCCGAGGGACTGTCGGGCGCGATCGCCGCGCGTTACGTCGCGACCCACGGGGAGCTGCCGTCGGTGCATGGTCACGCCCTGAAGCTGGTCGAGCGGGCGCTGGTGGCGGCGCGGCCTGCCTGACGGCCGAGTGCGGGTCCGAGCCTCGTCAGCTCTCTCGAACCGCGCCCAGGAACGACCCGAGCTTGCCGAACGCGGCGGTCCACCCACCGCGGACGATCTCGCGCAACTCCACGTCGCCTTCGACCCGCATGTCCGGGATGCCCGCGTGCACGAGCCTCACGAGCGTGCCACCGTCGACCTCGGTGAAGTCGACCGAAACGGTCATGCCGTCGTCCGTACCGCCGGGGCCGACGGAGGCGAAGGCGAGCCTCGCGGGCGGATCGTATTCCGTGAGCGTGGCGAAGCCCGGGACTTCCCCGGCGCCCGCGATGGTCATGTGGTGGTTGTACTGGCCGCCGACCCTCGGCTCGACCTCCGAGCGAACCGCCGTGCAGTCCGCGCAGCCCCACCACTGCTGGACCTTGCTGGTCTCGAACCAGGCATCAAAGACGTCCTCTCTCGGCGCGTCGTAGACCCGCGAGACGATCAGGTTGCCGTCCTCGAACTTCACGTCGGTGCTCATCGCTTCTCTCGCTCCTTGGATGACGTCTCGCTGCGTGCCTGCTTCGCGCGCGCCTTGAGATACGTGTCGACGGCGTCGAACTCCTGCTTCCAGAACCGGGCGTACCGCCCGATCCACGTGCTGGCGGCCTCGAGAGGCTCCGGGTCCACGCGGATGCGGTGCTCACGCCCTTGCCGCGCGCGCCGGATCAGCCCGGCGCGCTCCAGCACGCGCAGGTGCTTGGAGACGGCCGGCTGCGACATGGCATGGGGCTCGGCGAGGGTGCCGACATTGGTCTCGCCGGAAGCCAGTTGCTCGAGCATCCCCCGGCGCGTCGGGTCCGCGAGGGCCGAGAAGATGAGATCGAGTCGGCTTCGATGCATAACCAAAAGGTTATCTAATGTCGACGACAAGGTCAAGGGGGTTCCGCCGCGGATTCAGCTCGCCTTCGCGGACCCGCCCGGCACCCGACGCAGGGCCATGTCGTAGAGCACGGGCAGGACGAACAGCACCAGGGCCGTCGAGGCGATCAGGCCGCTGATCACGGCCGTCGCGAGGGGGCGCCACATGGGGCCGCCCGAGAAGGCGAGCACGCCCATGCTCGCCAGGGCGCACAGCGACGTCAGCAGGATCGGGCGCAGGCGGTGGGCGGCGCTGTCGATCAGCAGCGCCGCGGAGAACGCCCCGGCCTCTTCGACCCTGCGCCGGATGCTCGCGAGCAGGACGATGGCGTTGTTCACCACGATGCCGGCCAGGGCGGTCATGCCGACGAGCGTCATGAAGCTGAACGGCTCGCCGAGGAGCGCGAGGCCGAACGCGACGCCGGCGAACGAGAGCGGGATGGTCAGCAGGATCAGGCCGGTGTCGATCAAGGAACGCGACTGCGCCAGGAGGCACAGCAGGATCGCCAGCAGCGCCCACGGGATCTGGGCGCTCATGGCCTGGTTGGCGCGCGCCGAGGACGCCGACACGCCCTGGGCGCCGATCGTCAGGCGGGGGTGGGCGGCGCGCACGTCGTCGAGGTCGGCGTGCAGGCCCGCTTCGACGGCGAGCGTCCGGCCCGGGTCCGCCATCTCGCCACGGACGGTCACGGCCGGCACGCCTCGGCGCCGGACGCGCGTCGGGTAGTCGAGCGTCTCGCGCACCTCGGCGACCTCGTACAGCAGGGCCGGGTCGCCCTTCTCCGGATAGACGTAGGCATCGGCGAGGGCCTCGCGCGGGTCCTGCCGCCGGACGGCCGCCCGGAGCATGACGGGCGTGTGCCGGTCGCCCTCGAGCAGGTCGAACAGGGGCAGGCCGTGGACCACGCTGTGCATGCCGAGCGTGACGTCGACCACCGTGAGGTCCCGGTCCGCCAGAGCCGCGCGATCGGGCTCGACGCTCAGCTTGCTGATGGGCAGGCTCCAATCCGTGGACACGTTCACGCAGCCGGCCGCGACCAGCCGCTCGGCCACGGTCGCGGCGGCGGCGTGGAGTGCGTCCTCGGGACCTCGCAGCTGCAGCTGGATCGGCCACTCGAACTGCGTGCCGAGGCGGACGGGGCGCAGGCGCAAGCGCGCCTGGTCCTCGTGTTCGGCCATCCATGCGCGGAGTCGCTGCTCGAGCGCGTCCGGGTCGGCGGCGGGGTCGAGCTGGAGCAGGACCTGGGCGTAGTGGGGCGCGAACTCCCGGTAGGGGATGCTGGCCTGGAGCGGCGGCGCCGAGCGCCCCACGAAACTCACCCAGTGACGCAGCGCCGTGTCGTCCCGGGTCTGCTCGTCGAGCAGCAGACGGTCCAGGTCACCGGTCACGACCTCGGTCTCCTCGACCCCCAGGCCTTGTGGTCGCTCCACTTCGAGCAGCCAGAGCGGGCGGCTCGACGCCGGGAAGAAGATCTGATCCTGGGAGCGCAGCAGCGCGAAGCCGCCGCCGCAGAGCAGGACCACCAGCACGATCAGGGGCACGCGCCGCGCCAGGCACCAGGCCAGCGCGGTCGTGTAGCGACGCTCGAGCGCCAGCGACGCCTCCGTCCGCGCCGGCAGGTTGCGCGGCTGCAACAACGGCGTGACCAGGAAGCAGAACAGCAGCGACACCGACAGCGTGATGAGCACGACCCAGAAGAGCGAGCCCACGTAGTCGCCGATGGGATCGTTCGTCAGCACGATCGGCAGGAAGCCCAGTACCGTCGTCGCCGCCGCCGCCAGCAGCGGCCCGCGGAGCTCTCGCCCGGCCTGGCGCATGGCGTCGACCAGGCCCACACCCTGCTCGCCCAGGCGGCGGATGCGCTCCGCCATGACGATGTGGTTGTCGACCATCAGGCCGAGCACCAGGATCAGGCTCGACAGGGAAACGACGTCGAGGCCCAGCCCCGCCGCGTGCATCACGACGAAGCTGGCCAGCACCGCGAAGGGAATGACCAGCGCCACCGACAGGCCCACGCGGGGGCCCAGGACCAGCATCAGCAGCAGCAGGATCGCCACGAAGCCCTGGAACAGGTTGGCCCAGAATCGGCCCAGCTCCGCGTCCACGACTTCGGGTTGGAACACGACCAGATCGCACGCCACCGCGTGGCGCTCGCTGAAGGACGCGATGGCCTCGCTCACGTCCGCGGCGAAGCTGTCGAGGTCCCCGCGCGGAGAGCGATACACGGCCAGGGCCAAGGCCGGCCGGCCCCCGGCTGCGAGACCAACGAACCGGGGTCG
>JAJDER010000004.1 GCA_029259725.1 Planctomycetota bacterium
CGTAGTCGGCGGCCCGCCAGGCATCACCCTCGGCGCGCAGGCCGGTGAACACCCTCCAGCCCACCGGCGTCTCGATGCGGATCGTGTGCGGCACGTCCAGCGCGCCGCGCAGGAACAGGAACGTGCCCGCGCTCGAGAGGAAGGCATGGTCGGTGTCGACGTGGTTGGTGCGGACCGAGAGTTCGTTGCTGTACACGTCGTAGCTGATGCGCACGGTGTCGGCGCCGTCGTGTCGGACGCGCCAGGTGTTCTTGTCACGCTTCTCGACCGGCAGCACGTGGCCGGACCCGTCCGTCGCCGTCAGGTCGAGGACGTTGCGGGCGAACTCACGGACCAGGTAGCTGCCCGGGGTCCACACGGGCATGGCCACATCGAGGTGCTCGCCGGGGACGCCCGGGATCTCCATCACGACGCGGACGCGCTGGGCCTGACGCTCGGGCAGGGAGACGAGGTACCGGATCATCGGGGGCTTCCTCGTGAGGATGTCTTCCGAGTGCGGTGACGCGCACGACAGGAAGGTGGCGGCGACGAGCAGGAGGGCGCGGAACATCCGGCGAAACCTACGGGCGCAGGCGTTCAGGCGCAAGCTCAGCCGCCGTCGTGAGGCTGCTCGGGCGCGTTGTGCCGGGGGGGCGGCGACGGGGGGGCGCGACGCCGGGGGGGTGACGCCGGCCGGAGGCCGCTCCTCACGCCGATCCGACATCCTCGGCGCGCAGGCCCTCCAGGACCGCGCGGATGTCGTCGGGGATCGGCATGGTCTCGAAGCTGTCGAGGTCGAGCACGACCACCGTCCCGTGCGCCTCGACCGAAGCCTCGGCCTGGCCCTCGTGGAAGCCGCGGTACCGGAAGGTGATCGAGGTGTTGCCCAGCTTGACGACATCGAGCTTGAGCGCCATGTCCTCGCCGAAGCGGAACGGCTTGCGGAAGTCCGTCGAGATGGACACGGTCGGGAAGCCGATCCGCCGATCGCGCAGCACGTGGGTGTAGGGCACCCCCAGCCGATCCGTGAACATGTCCTCGAAGACCGCGTGGAAGTTCTCGAAGAAGCGCGGGTAGAACATGATCCCCGCGTAGTCCACCTGGCTGAAGCGGACCTTCAGGCGTGTCTCGTAGGCCGGCACCGTTCCTCCCCTCCGCCTCAGTCCTGCGTTTCCTCGAACCAGGCCATCTGGATCGCCTCGAGGATCTTCTCGCCGCTCTTCTTCGGATCCCCGACGAAGCCCGGGAGCGCGAGCACCCAGGCGTGCAGGTCCGTGAAGCGTACCGACAAGGGGTCGGTGTCGGGATGGGCTTCCGTCAGGCGGAACCCGATCTCGTCGACGTCGGTCCAGGTGATCTCATCCATCGAGGATCTCCACCATGGCAGGGGGCACGGTCAGGACTTGGTCTCGCTCGCGTGCCGGTTCAGCTCGACCTTGATGGCCGCGCCGATGTAGTCGTCCGCGAGGGTCTGGGTCTTGTCGCCGAAGGACTGGCAGGCCGCCTTCAGCGCGGGCAGGTCGTCGCCGGCTGCCAGGGCCTGCAGCGCCACGAGGTCCGCCTCGAGTTCGGCGCGCGTCGCCTCCGGCACGGGCAGCTCGGGGAGATCGAGCACGCGCCGCGTGCCACGCACCAGCGCGTCGGCCTTGTTGCGCAGCTCCACCAGCTCGCGGGCGGCGAAGTCCTGGTGGGCATGGACGATGGACTCGCGCACGATGCCGCGCACCTCGTCCCGCGTGAGCCCGTGGCTGGGGACGACGTCGATCGAGGCCTCCACGCCACTGCGCTGCTCGCGTGCCGTGACGGTCAGCACGCCGTCGGCGTCGACCAGGAACGTCACGGCGACCTTGGGCAGGTTGGCCGGCATGGCCGGAAAGCCCGTGAGCTTGAACGCGCCGAGCTGCCGGCAGTCCGCGACGAGCTCGCGTTCGCCCTGGTAGACGTTGATGTCGATGCCGGTCTGGTTGTCGACGGAGGTGGAGAACAGCTCCTCGGCCTGGCAGGGCACGGTGGAGTTGCGCGTGATCAGCTTGCTGAAGGCGCCGCCCATGGTCTCGATGCCGAGCGAGAGCGGGATCACGTCGAGCAGCAGCAGGTCCTTGGTGCCGCCGGCCAACACGTCGGCCTGGATCGCCGCGCCCAGGGCCACCACGCGATCGGGGTCCAGCTCGGTGTGGGGCTCGCGGCCCAGCGCGTCCTTCACGAGCTGGCGCACGAGCGGGATGCGGGTCGAACCGCCGACGAACACGACCTCGTCGATGGCGTCGTTCTGCACGCCCGCGTCGGCCAGCGCGGAGCGGCAGCACGCGATGGTGCGCTCGAGATCCGCGCGGATCAGGTCCTCGAACTCGGTGCGCGTCAGCGTGAAGAGCGCGGGCTCGTCGGCGCCGAGGTCGATCTCGAGCTTGACCTCGGTCTTGTCGGAGAGCTCCTGCTTGAGCGCCTCGGCCGACAACCGGATCTGCTGCAGCGCCTCGGGCTGCGCCGTGAGATCGGTGCCGGTGCGCTCCTGCACCAGGTCCATGATGCGCGCCATGATCGCGTTGTCGAAGTCGTCACCGCCCAGGTGCGTGTCGCCGGCCGTGGCCACGACCTTGTAGACGCCCTGCGTGATCTTCAACACCGACACGTCGAAGGTCCCGCCGCCGAGGTCGTAGACCACGACGGTGCCTTCCCGGCTCGTGTCGAGGCCGTAGGCGAGCGCGGCGGCCGTGGGCTCGTTGACGATGCGCAGGGCGGTCAGCCCGGCGATCTGCGCGGCATCGCGCGTGGCCTGGCGCTGGGCGTCGTCGAAGTACGCCGGCACCGTGATCACGGCCTTCTGGACCGCGTGTCCGAGGGCCGCCTCCGCCACGCGTCGCACCTCGCCGAGGATGATCGCGGAGATCTCCTGCGGCGTGTACGTGCGCTCGTCGATGGCGACGCGGACGAGCTTGCTCGACCCGCCGTCGACGATGCGGTAGGCGAGCTTGTCCGTCTCGTCGCCCAGGTCCTCGAGCCCGCGGCCCATGAGGCGCTTGGCCGAGTGCACGGTCCGCCGCGGGTTGGACACGGCCATGGCGCGAGCGGGGCGGCCCACGATCTGCTCGCCGTTGTCCAGGAACGACACGACCGAGGGGATCAGCGGCGACGCGTCGGCGCCCATCAGCACGCGCGGCCCGTCGGGGGTCATGACGGCGGCCAGCGAGTTGGTCGTGCCGAGGTCGATGCCGATCACGACGTCGTCGGGGGCGTTGATCTCCGTGCTCATGGACCGGTATCTCTCAGCATGCGTCGGAAGACGCGGGTTTCGTGGAGCAGCGTGGCGACGGCATCGGGGTCGCCGTCGCCGGTCAGGTGGTCGGCGGCGCTCGCGAGCCGCGCGTCGATGACAGCACGCATCCCGGCGGCGAGGTGCTTCAGCGCTTCGTCGTCGCCGGAGGCGCGGGCATCCTCGATCTCCTCCGAGGACTCCATCGACTCCATCAGGAAGGCGGGGGAGAGGGTCTTGTTGCGCTCGAGGGCGTCCGGATCGAGCAACGCGAGCGCCGCCTCGAGGCGGCGCTGATCGTCGAGCAGGGTCGTGTACGCCTCATTGAGCAGGGCACTGCCGGAGACGGCAAGATCCTGGACGGCGGGCGGCTTGCCGGCCTGGAAGTCCGGGTGCAGCAGGCGTGAGAGTCTCAGGTAGTGCAACTCGATCGCGTCGACGTCGACGCGCGGGGTGGGCGTCAGTCCGAACCGCGTGAACACGTTGCTCCCGGCCGGCTCCTCGCGCAGGACGCCGCAGGCCAGGCAGGCCAGGCTGCTGCCCGGGTCCTGACCGCACTCCGCGCACGGCGACAGGCCGCTCTCTGCACCGTGGTCCTTCACGTCGGTCCGCTCAGATCGAGAAGGACGACCCGCAGCCGCAGGTGCCGCTGGACATGGGGTTCTTGAAGGTGAACCCGCGCTCCATGAGGCTGTCGTTGAAGTCGATCGTCGTCCCGTGGAGGTAGAACTCCGACTTCATGTCGACGACGAGCCTCACGTCGTGCCACAGCGCCTCGACATCGAACTCGTCCGGGCCGTTGCGCTCGATGTCGATCTGGTACTCGAACCCGGAGCAGCCGCCGCCCTTCACGGACAGGCGCATCGCGGTGTCCATCGGCAGGGCCTTCTCCTTCAGGACCTGCTGGAACTCCTTCGCCGCACGCTCCGTGAGCTGGATCGTCTGATCGCCGTCGGTGCCGGTGGCCGTGGTCTCGTCGGTCGTCGTGGTCATCGCAGTCACTGTCGCGGGTGCGCGTCGGCCCTCAGAGGGTCTTGGCGGTCTCGGGAGTCTCGGCGTCGGTGGGAGCCTGCTTGCTGCGGTAGTCGGTCAGGGCGGCGCGGATGGCATCCTCGGCGAGCACCGAACAGTGGATCTTCACCGGCGGGAGCGAGAGCTCCTGGACGATGTCGGTGTTCTTGATCCCGAGTGCCTCGTCGACCGTCTTGCCCTTGACCCACTCGGTGGCCAGGCTGCTGCTCGCGATGGCGGAGCCACAGCCGAAGGTCTTGAACTTGGCGTCCTCGATGACGCCCGCGTCGTTGACCTTGATCTGCAGCTTCATCACGTCGCCGCACTCGGGCGCGCCGACGACACCGGTGCCGACGGTCTTGTCGTCCTTGTCGAGCTTGCCGACGTTGCGCGGGTTGTTGTAGTGGTCGATGACCTTGTCACTGTAGGCCATGGTGGTGGGTGCTCCTGACTGCGGTGGGAGAGGGAGAGGGGGCGCGAAGAGCGGTCTAGTGCTCTTGGCCGCTGGACCAGTCGATGGTGGAGAGATCGATCCCTTCCAGGACCATCTCGTACAGCGGCGACATCTCGCGCAGGCGGTTGACGGTGCCGATCAGGGACTCGGTGGCGATGTCGACATCCTCCTCGGTGGAGAAGCGACCGAAGCTGAACCGGATCGAGGAGTGGGCCAGCTCGTCGCCGACGCCGAGCGCGCGCAGCACGTAGGACGGCTCGAGGCTGGCCGAGGTGCAGGCCGAACCCGAGGACACGGCCACGTCGGGGATGCCCATGATCAGGGACTCACCCTCGACGCAGGTGAAGGACAGGTTGGTCGTGTTGGGCAGGCGCTTGACCTGGTGTCCGTTGAGTTCGGTGTGATCCAGCGCTTCGAGCAGCGTCTTCTCGAAGCGGTCGCGCAGCGCGCGGGTGTGCGCGGCGTCCCGGGTCAGCTCGGCCTGGCAGAGCCGGGCGGCCTCCCCGATGCCGACGATGCCGGGGACGTTCAGCGTGCCCGAGCGCATGCCGCGCTCGTGGCCGCCGCCGTGGATCACCGGGGCCAGGCGTACGCGCGGGTTGCGGCGCCGGACGTACAGCACGCCCACGCCCTTGGGCCCGTAGATCTTGTGGCCCGAGAGGCTGGCGATGTCGACGTTCATCGCGTTGACGTCGAAGGGCACCTTGCCCACGCCCTGGGTGGCGTCGGTGTGGAACCAGATCCCACGCTCCCGCGCCAGCGCACCGATCTCGGTGATGGGCTGCAGCGTCCCGATCTCGTTGTTCCCGTACATGACGGTGATCAGGATCGTGTCGTCCCGGATCGCCGCGGCGATCTGCTCGACCGTCACCAGCCCGTCCCTGTCCGGATCGAGGTAGGTGACGTCGGCGAGTCCCTTGGTCTCCAGGTACTTGCAGGTGTCGAGGATCGCCTTGTGCTCGGTCTTGACCGTGATCACGTGGCGGCCCTTGTGGGCCAGCATCTCGACGGCGCCCTTCACGGCGATGTTGTCCGACTCCGTCGCACCACTGGTGAAGACGATCTCCTTCGGACTGGCGCCGATCAGGTCGGCGACCTGCTGGCGCGCGAGCTCCACGGCTTCCTCGGCCTCCCAGCCGTAGCTGTGGCTACGGCTCGCGGCGTTGCCGAACTTGGCGCCCATGTAGGGGAGCATCGCGTCGAGCACCCGCGGGTCCATGGGGGTCGTGGCGTTGTAGTCGAGGTAGATGACCTTGGACATCGGTCTCAGGAATCCAGGCTGGTAGAGGAGGAATCGACGGAAGGCGTGGCCGCCCCGGCGAACAGGGCGGCCGCGGACAGCGGTTCCACCGGCACGTCGCTGAGCAGTTCGGCCAGGGTCAGGCTGTCGAGGAACTGCACGATGCGCTGGTTGACCGCACGCATGGGGCTGCGCGAGGGACAGACGTCGGTGTAGTCACAGAAGTCGACGACGCGCTCGGCGGCGCAGTCGGTGAGCTGGACCGGGCCGTCGATGACGGCCAGGACCTGCAGCAGGGTGATCGACTCGGCCGGAAGAGCCAGGCGGTAGCCGCCGTGCAGCCCGCGCTTGGACTCGAGCAGGCCGCCCTTGCAGAACTCCTTGAGCAGGTTGGCCACGACCGGCCGGGGCATGTGGTACGCCTCGGCCAGCGCGTTCGAGCTCGCCAGCTCACCCGCATGGCGGACGAAGTGCCCCAGCAGGAGCACCCCGTAGTCGGCCATCTTGGAGAAGCGGATCATCGTGTTGCCCGAGGCCAGTTCCGGCTTGGCTGTGGTCTGAGAGCGCGAATTCCGGCCCCCAGGAGTGAGGTGCCGATTGTAGCAGGAGTCTACTCCTGATTACTCGGAAAAACAGGAGTGAATCCTTACCCTTTTATGCTGGCGCCACCGACTCGAGCTTTCCCCGGCCCGCGCGTTGGGTGACAATGGGCACCTTCCACCCTCGACCGGAATCCCGCAGGCATGTCCTACGCCATGACCCGCCGCAAGGCGTCGCTGAACCACCACGGCCTGTTTCGCGTGGAAGGGGACTGCATCCGCCCGCATGCCTTCAGCTACATGGAGCTGGCCGACCTGCACAGCGACTACCAGGTGGACAACCTGGCCAAGGTCGATGACCGCCTCGAGGGCAAGGGCGTCCGCCTCCGCAAGCTGCTGGAGATCGCGGGTCCGCACTACCAGGCCCGATTCCTGCAGGTGGAGTCGGAGGACGGCAAGTTCCGCCACACCGTCCCGCTGCACGAGGTCGGCCGCACCGGCGTGATCGTCTACCAGAAGGGCGGCAAGCCCCTGGAGCGCGAGGACGGCGGACCCGCGCGCCTGATCGTGCCCTTCTGGCCCGACAAGTGCGCCAACGTCAAGGGCCTGGGCAAGCTCAGGATCCTGATCGAGGAGCCCGGCGACGACACGCAGACCGGTCCCGAAGCCAAGGCCTGAGCCTGGGTCGCCTCAGGACACGCCTCAGAACACCTTGCCCCAGGCCTCTTCGCTGAAGCCCACGACGAGCGTCTTGCCCTGGCGGAAGGCCGGGGCGCGCAGGTTGCCGGTCGGTCCCAGCAGTGCGGCGTAGAGGTCCTTCTCGATGGGCGGCTCGCGCTTCAGGTCCCAGTCGAGGACCTTCTGGCCCTTCGTGGCCACGACGCGATTGGACTTGCGCAGGATCTGGGCGATCTCGCGCTTGCCGAGTTTGTCCTTGCGTGCATCCACCGTGGTCTTCGCCTTGAGGCCGTGGGCCTCCATGTAGGCGTCAGCCTTGGCGCAGGTGGAGCAGCTGTTGCGGTGGTAGTACCAGTCGATCGAACGGCCCATGGGTCCCCTCGGGTGAAGGGGCGTGATTCTAGCGAAAGGACCCCTGAGACCGAGCGGGCAACTCAGCGGAAGCGCGTCGGGGGGCCCTGTCGGCGGTTCCGGGCTGGGAAGCCGGACCCGCGACCGAGCTCCGTCCGCCGCTGCTCGAGCACCCAGGTCCGCTCCGGGTCGCCCATGCGGCGGGCCAGCTGGGCCTGCTCGCGAAGGATCGCCAGGGCGCCCCCGACGTCGTTCCGGGACTCGGCGACGTCGTAGAGCCCCCCCAGGATCCGATCGTAGGACTGGCCGTCGAAGAGCTCACGGGCGCGCCGGACGGCCGTGTCCAGGTAGGGGCGGGCGTTGTCGGGCCGGCCTTCGTCGATGTACAGCCGCGCCATCGCCAGCTCGACCCGGATCAGCTCGCGCTCGTCTCCGATCAGGCGGGCGGCATCCATGGACCGCCGGAGGTCGCCCAGCGCCCGGAAGGCCTGATCCTCCCAGCCCGGGACGCCGATCTGGGCTTCGGCCCGCTTCGTCAGCATCGCCGTCTGCGCCCGCTGGGCGAGCGCGGCCTCGGTCCAGGTGAGTTCGTGATGGACCCACATGCCGAGCCGCGTGTCGCGCAGGACCCGATCGGCCAGGGCCGCCGTCTCGCGCAACTCCTGCTCCAGCCGGGCCTGCGTGGCGAGGTCGGTCTCGGTCCGCTGGTCGCCTTTGGAGGCCAGCAGGTGGCGCTTGTCGAGGCGGCCGGCCAGCCACGGGAAGACGTCGCCGGGGTGCGCGCTCATCTCGGACAGCAGCCGGTCGGAGCTCTCGTTGGCGAGGTGCAGGTCGAAGCGCTCGTGGACGGCCTCGGGCAGCAGCCTCGGGTCGGTCAGGTCGTCGCGTGGATCGACGACCTCGCGCGGGTCGCTGATCTCGCGGGGGTCCTCGAGGTAGCGCGGGTCGTTCTCGCGGATCTGCGCCGTGGTCGCCGAGCCGAGCAGGGCCAGCGCGACCAGCAACAGCAGCGGCCGGCGTGTGGGAACATCGAGGCTCATGAGGGTTCCTCCTGGGCGCGGGTGCCCTGGACTCCGGATCGGCAGATCAGGTCCTGGGACCGCACCCCATCTGCGGCGGTCTCCGGGCCGAGGGTCGTACCCCGGCGTGGCCCGAGGACATCGTTGAGCCGACCGGAGCGAAAGCCCTCCAGCTCGACCTCATGGCGCGAGAACCCGGCCTCGCGCACCGTGTTGCGCAGGGCGCCGTCGTCTTCCAGGGCGGCCAGGTCGGGGACCCGTGCCGCTTCCACCTCGAGCCGGACGACCTCGCCGTGGTGTCGGGCGCGGACGTGCCGGAAGCCGCGCGCGCGCAGGTGCTGCTCGACCCGATCCACGGCCGCCAGCCGCGCGGCGGTGACGGCGGTGCCGTAGGGCAGCCGCGAGGCCAGGCAGGCCAGGGCCGGCTTGTCCCAGTTGGGCAGCCCCAGGGCCCGGGCCAAGTCGCGCACGTCCTGCTTGCCGAGGCCCGCCGCGAGCAGGGGCGAGACGACTTCGGCGTCGGACGCGGCGCGCAGGCCGGGGCGCCAGTCGCCGGTGTCGTCGGTGTTGGTGCCGTTGAGGACGGCAGTCAGGCCGTGCGCCTCGGCCACCCGCCGACACACCGCGTAGAGCTCGGTCTTGCAGTGGAAGCAGCGGTCCGACCCGTTGGCGACGTAGTGCGGGTCGTCCATCTCGTGGGTCTCGGCGAAGACCAGGCGCGCGCCCAGGGCGTCGGCCACGCGCCGGGCGTCGGCGGCCTCGGCGGGCGCCACGCTGGGTGCGATGCCGGTCACCCCCAGCGCGCGGTCCCCGAGCACTTCGGTGGCCAGCGCCAGGACCAGCGTCGAGTCCACGCCGGCGGAGAACGCGACCACCGCCGAACCGCAGGCCCCGATCACCGCGCGCGCCCGGTCGGCCTTGGCGGACAACGACGCGTTCATCGTCGGGCCTCGGGCCGGGAGAAGCGCGCATCGGCCGCCGCCGCCGCTGCCGCGAGCACGTCGCGGACGGGCACGCCGTGGGCGTCGGCGCAGGCCACGCAGTCCTCGTATTCCGGGGCGAGGTTGAGCACCTCGTCGCCGAGCAGGCCGAGCTTGATGCGGACGTCCCCGAAGCGCGTCGACAACGTCTCGTGGCGCCGCTGCAGTTCGGTGCGCCGCACGTCCCAGCTGCGCACGCCGAGCGTCGACGTCTCGCGCAGCACCAGTCCCGAGAGCACGCCCTCGAGTTCGGGCCGGGCGACGATCCCCAACCGCGTGCCGGGACGGCCCTTCTTCATCTGCAAGGGCTCGAGCGTCACGTCCAGCGCGCCGGCCTCGAACAGGTGCGCGGCGACGTGGCCGTAGACGCGCGGGTCCATGTCGTCGATCGAGGCCTCGATGATCACCGCGTCGCGGCGTGTGCCATCCGTCGCGCCGGGCAGGGCTCCGGGCGCGGCGCCGGGCTGTCCGGTATCGACGCGGGCGCCGACGAGGGCGCGCAGCACGTTGGGGCGACCGGGCAGGGTCGCGGTCCCGAGGCCGTGGCCGGTGGAGGTCAACCGCATCGGCGGAGGAGCGCCGGGGCCGGCGGGGCACAGGTGGGCCAGGATCGCCGCGCCGGTGGGCGTGACCGTCTCCAGGGTTCCGGGGATCGTGCGCAGCTCGAAGCCGGTCAGCAGTCGCGCGGTGGCCGGGGCCGGGAGCGGCAGCGTGCCGTGGGCCGTCTCGACCGTGCCGATGCAGATCGGCACCGCGCTGCACGAGAAGCTCGTCGGGCCCAGCAGCTGCAGCCCGATCGCCGCCGCCACGATGTCGACGATCGAGTCCATGGCGCCGACCTCGTGGAAGTGCACCTCGTCCACGTCGCACCCGTGGGTGGCCGCCTCGGCCTCCGCCAGCGCGGTGAAGATGCCCAGCGCCCGGCTGGCTGCGCCGTCATCCAGATGCGCCCCTTCGAGCAGCGTGCGCACGTCGCGCCAGGTGCGGTGCGGTGGATCGACCTCGGCGGCCACCGTGAAGCGCGTGCCCGCCAGGCCGTCCTTCCAGGTGCGCTCGGCGGAGACGGCGGTGAGCGGCAGGCCGGAGACCACCAGCTGCTCGTGGAGCCGCTCGAAGTCGACGCCCGCGTCGAGCAGCGCGGCCACGGTCATGTCGCCGGCGATCCCGCCGACGAGGTCGAGATGCAGGTGGGTGCTCACGTGGGCTCCCCGAGCGGCACCGAGCCCGGGGGTGGCGCGACCGGGGGTGGCGCGACCGCGGGCGCCGCGGCCGGCGCAGCCGTGATCGACTCGCCGACGGGCTGGTTGATCTGGGTCGCCGCCACCGCCGCGCCGAAGCCGTTGTCGATGTTGACCACCGTGACGCCGGCGGCGCAGGAGTTGAGCATGGCCAGCAGCGCCGCGAGCCCTCCGAGGCTCGCGCCGTAGCCGACGCTGGTGGGCACGGCGATCACCGGGCAGGCGACGAGCCCCGCGATCACGCTCGGGAGCGCTCCCTCCATGCCGGCCACGGCGATGATCACCCGCGCGCGACGCAGCACGTCGGCCCGCTCCAGCAGCCGGTGCAACCCGGCCACGCCCACGTCGGTCAGGCGCTCGACCCGGTTGCCGAAGAGCTCGGCGGTGATCGCGGCCTCCTCGGACACGGGCAGGTCCGAGGTCCCGGCGCAGGCGACGACGATCGTGCCCTCGCCTCGCGGTGCCACCGGGCTGGGGGTCCAGGCCCAGGTCCGCGAGAGCGGGTCGTAGCGACCGGGGATGGTGTGCCCGGCGTCCAGGTCGCTGCCGCAGGCCCGCGCGGTGGCCTCGTCGAGGCGCGTGACCAGCACCGGGTGAGCGTGTCGCTTGAGCTTCGCGACGATGGCCACGATCTGCTCGGCGGTCTTGCCCGCGCCGTACACCACCTCGGGCAGGCCCTGACGCAGCAACCGATGGTGATCGAGTCGCGCGAAACCCAGGTCCTCGGTGGGGAAGTCACGCAGGGCAGCCAGGCCCTGGGCGGCGGTGAGCCGACCGGCGGCCAGGTCTTCGACGATGCTCGCGACGCGGGGATCCACGCGCGCCAGTGTAGCGTCAGCGCGCCCCGCCTCGCGGACTCAGTCCGACCCGCCCGCGGCCCGGAGATCCTGGGCCAGGCCCGGTTGCGACGGCTGCAGCTCGCGGACCCGCTCCAGGGTGCGGCGCGCGGCGGCCTGTTCGCCGAGGCGGAGCTGCGCGCGTCCGAGCTCGCGCAGCACGAGCGCGTCCGTGGGCCAGAGCTCGGCCGAGCGCACCAGGGCCTCGACCGTGGAGGCCACGTCACCCAGGGCCGCCGCGGCCTGGGCGCGCAGGTTCCAGGCCTTGTGGGCGGTGGGGTGGTGCAGCAGCAGCAGGCCGGCGTCGTCGAGGGCGCCGGGCACGTCGCCCGCGGCCAGGCGCAGACCGGCGCGGTTGAGCAGCGCTTCGGGGTACGCCGGGTCGAGGGCCAGGGCATCGCCGTAGGCCGCGCGCGCTCCGGACGCGTCTCCGGTGGCCTCCAGGACGAGCCCGCGCGTGTAGTGGAACAGCGGCGCCGTCTCCAGCGGCACCAGCGGCGCCGGTGCCGTGGGCGTCAGGGCGTCCGCGCTGCCGGGCGGCGCGAACCGAGCCAGGCCCTGCGCCGCCTCGCGCGCGTGTCCGAACTTGTACAGGGCGAAGGCGAGCACCCCTTCGCGCCAGCGCTCACCCTCGGGAGTGGCCAGCGTCTCCGCCAACCGGCCGTCGTCCCAGATGGCCCACTGCCCGGGCCCGGCGCCGGACGCGGGGCGCGCGCTCAGGGTTTCCGGCAGGGGGATGCTCCGCCGCACGAAGTGGTCGGCCGTGCTGACGTGCCCGAGGTCGAAAGGCTGGCTGCGGCGCACGTGGCAGTCCACGCAGCCCGCGTCGGTGCGGGCCGCGCGGCCGGTCACGTCTGCGATGGCGAGCTCCACCGGGCGCACGCAGTCGTCCTGGCCGGGATGGCAGGTCAGGCAGCGAGCGTCGAAGTCGGCGGTGCCCTGGGCGGCCACGGCGCTGTGTGGATCGTGGCAGCTCATGCAGTCCATCGCCGGTGACTCGGAGAAACAGCGCGAGAGCGACAGCCGCTCGAGCTGCCCGACGAAGCGGAAGTCGTCGTCCTGCGTGCTGGGCACGATGACGGGCCGCACGGCCATCAGCGGGCGGTCCGCGGGCGGGCGGCCGCCGTACAGGTCGGTCAGCTCGATGCGCGCCTCGCCCTCCAGATGGCAGCGCGCGCAGCGGTCCCGCCGTTGCCCGAGGTCGAGCCCCGAGAAGCGCACCAGGCCCAGGCCCTCATCCGAGTCGCGCGGGCCGAACATCCTGTCGGCGTGGGCGCTGGTGTCGCCGTGACAAGTGCCGCAGTCGAGGGGCGCGACCGCAGCCAGGGCGCCGGCGCCGAGTTGATGGCGCGGGTAGATCTGGCGACCGGGGCCGGCCGCCGCGCCCGGCAGCCCGGTGGCGTCGGTCTCGCTGTGGCACGAGAGGCACTCGGCGGTGATCGCCAGTTCGGCCCGGGGCGTGCCGGCGAAGTCCACGAATGGTGACGGCACCCAGCCGTGGCCGCTGAGGAACTCGAGCGGTGCGAAGAACAGGTGGTCGGTGGTGCCGAGGCGTCCCGCGACCACGTCGGCCACCACCAGGGACGTGTCCAGCACGCCGGCGCCGATGCGCCCGACGACCTGCTGGGTGCGGACGCCGCCGTCTGCGAAGCGCGTGTCGAAGCGCCCGTCCGCGGAGATCGTGTAGGTCGCCTCGCCGAAGGCCAACACGTCAGGGGTCAGCGGTCCGATCGACCCCACGGCATCGGCCATGGGGTGGCCGGTGAAGCGCTCCACGATGTCCGCGTGGCACAGGGCGCAGGTGGTCATCGACGGCGGCGTTCCGCCCGGCGCGGGAATCGGCGCGGGGGCCGCACCACCAAGCGCAGGCCCCAGCGGCACGGTGCCCCCCGGCGCCGGGGACGGTGTGGGCGTGCCGGCCGGCGCGTCCGACACCGCGGACGGGGCCTCACCGCAGCCCACCGCGAGCGCGAGCGCGACCAGGACCGGGACGAGGACGCGGTGGGAGGACGGCAGTGGGAGGCGCGGCGTCATCGCCGTCATCCTAGGCGACGGGTCGGGTCGGATCCCGACGGACCTATCCGAAGCTGATGCCCTGGGCCAGCGGCAACTCGTCCGTGCCGTTGATCGTGCAGGTCTGGCGACGCATGTACGCCTTCCAGGAATCGCTGCCCGCCTCGCGCCCGCCGCCGGTGTCCTTCTCGCCGCCGAAAGCCCCGCCGATCTCGGCGCCGCTGGTGCCGATGTTCACGTTGGCGATGCCGCAGTCACTGCCCGCGTAGGACAGGAAGCGCTCGGCGGTCTGCAGGTTGCTGGTGAAGACCGCGCTCGACAGGCCCTGGGGCACGCCGTTCTGCACCGCGATGGCCTCCTCGATGTCGCTCACCGTGACCAGGTAGAGCAGCGGCGCGAAGGTCTCCTCCTGCATCATCGGCAGGTCGGTGGGGGCCCTGACGAGCGTCGGCTCGACGTAGAAGCCGCCCTCGCCACCGGGCACCGTCGCGCGGCCGCCGCCGCAGAGCAGCTCGCCGCCCTGGCCCTTGACCGTCTCGATCGCGGCGAGGAACCCGTCCACGGCGGCCTGGCTTGCCAGCGGGCCGCACAGGGTCTTGCCGTCCATGGGGTTGCCGATGGGGATCGTGCCGTAGGCCCTGGTCAGGCGCTCGGTGAACTCGTCGGCGACGGACTCGTGCAGCAGCACGCGCCGCGTCGAGGTGCAGCGCTGCCCGGCCGTGCCCACGGCGCCGAAGAGCACGCCGCGCAGGGCCAGCTCCAGGTTGGCATCGTCCATGATCGCGAGCGCGTTGTTGCCGCCCAGCTCGAGCAGCGAACGGCCGAGGCGGCCACCCACCACCTCGCCGACGCGCTTGCCCATCCGCACCGAACCCGTGGCCGAGATCAGCGGCAGGCGGCGGTCGGCGATCATCGTCTCGCCCACGGGGTCGACGTCACCCACGCACAGGTTGAAGACGCCGCCGAAACCCTCGGACTCCATCACCGGGTTGACGATGTTCTGGACCGCCACCGCGCACAAGGGAGTGACCGGGGAGGGTTTCCAGATCATCGTGTCGCCGGCGACGGCGGCCACGAACGCGTTCCAGCTCCACACCGCCACGGGGAAGTTGAAGGCCGAGATGATCCCCATGACCCCGAGCGGGTGCCACTGCTCGTACATGCGGTGGCCCGGACGCTCGCTGTGCATCGACAGCCCGTAGAGCTGGCGTGACAGGCCCACCGAGAAGTCGGCGATGTCGATCATCTCGATGACCTCGCCCACGCCTTCGGGAAGGATCTTGCCCATCTCCAGGGTGACCAGGGCACCGAGGGCGTCGCGATGCTCGCGCAGGGCCTCACCGCAGAGGCGCACCAGCTCACCGCGCTTGGGGGCCGGCAGCTGCCGCCAGCGCTGGAAGGCCTCCTGCGCCGAGGCGACGGTGGCCTCGTAGTCGTCGGCGCCGCCCATGGTGACCCTGCCGAGCACCTGACCGGTGGCGGGATCCAGCGAGGTGATCGTCTCCCCGGCGGGGGATTCGATCCAGCGTCCCGCGTAGACTCCGGAGACCGTGCCGCCGTCGGCCACCTGTGTCAGACCGAGCTTCGCGAGGATGTCCGGGGTGCGCATGTCGAGGACCTCAAGAATCGGGGTGTGGGTGCAAGCGGGTGAGGATAGCAACCGACGTGCGACCCGCGCCGCCCCCCGGGCCCTGCTGACGCTGAGCTGCGCACTGCTCGTGTCCGGGTGTGCCCTGGCCCCGCCCGTGGAGCGGACCGCCGAGCACGGCGTGGTCCGCGCGGCGGACGCCGCGCACGCCGAGCGGTTGGGGGCCCTGCTCGACGACCTCGCTCCGCGCATCGACGCCCTGTTGCCCGGGATCCGCGGTCGCCCGACCGAGGTCTGGCTGGCGGACTTCGAGCAGGACGCGGACCTCGCCGGCCGCCCGGCCGTCCTCGGCGTGGCCGCGCCCGACATGGGCCGGGTGCGCATCCGCGCCGACCTCTCCGAGGACCGCCTGGCCTACGTGCTCGTCCACGAACTCGTGCACGCGCAGATCGATGACAGCTGGGCTCCGCTCCCCGCGGTGATGAAGGAGGGCCTGTGCGACGCGGTGGCGTTCCGCCTGGTCCCGGAGGAGGTCGACTACATCCGCGCGCGGCGCATGTTCGACGCGAGCTTCGCCTTCGACGACCACCTGGGCCTGGAGGTGCTGTACTTCGAGCCGTCGCTCGGCCGCCGGCGGGCCTTCACGATCCCGATCACGGCCAGTTCCATCGAGCGGCGCTCGCCCACGGAGGCCCTGGCCCTCTCCGGTCGTGGCATGCACCTGCACGACGACTTCCGCGATGGTGACGCGCTCTACGGCTACGGCCTGCTGCTCGTCGAGCGCATCGTGGCGCGGCACGATTTCGCCGGTCTGCACCAGCTGTGCACCACGGCGAGCGAGCGCGGCTTGCCACTGGTGCCCGAGGCCTGGCTGCTCGCCGCCGCCGATCTCGACGGGGACGATGCCTCCTGGGCCGCCGCGCTGCGCGATGCCATCGACCACCCGGCCCTCGCCGCCCAGTGCGACTACGCCGAGGGCCAACTGACCGCGTACATCGTGGGACAGCTGCGCTTCCGCTTCCCCGACTTCGAGGCCGACGACTTCCTGGACCGCGCCTTGCCGACCATCGGCTGGACCGGGAGTGCGGTGCGCATCGGCCTCGGCGACGTGGAGCCGCTGCGCCGACGGGTGGAGGAATCCTGGGCCCAGACGCGGCCGGTCAGCCTGCCGGTGGGGCGCGGGTGGTGGTATCGCGACGCGCTCGGGGTGCACCTGACCACCGTGACGGCGCCCGAGCCGGGCAACCCGTGGTACGTGATCAACCGGGTGCGCGCGGGCGACGACGGCACCTTCAGCCTCGGGCTGATCCACGATCCGGGCTCGAGCCTGCCGGCGGATGTCACGGTCGAGGCGCAGATCCGGCTGGGAGTGGACGAGAGCGGCACGTGGATCGTCTCGACCCTCCCGGGCGGTTTTGCGTCGTTCCGCGTCGAACTGGACGGCCGCGTGGTGGCCGGGCTCGACCTGGACGGCACGGTCTCGAGGCTGCCCGCGACGGGAGCCGGAGCCATGTCCACGGTGGCGGCGCAGATTCCCGAGATCGCGACCCTCGCGAAGTTGCGGGTCTACGCCCGGGAGGCACGGCTGGTGATCAGCCAGAGCGGGCGGCAGGACCTGGCCACGGGGGAGCAGCGCTTCCCGATCGGCGTCCCGCTCGAGCGCTGATCCGCGGTGGGGGGCCCGGCACGCCTCCCCGAGACGGCGCGCCACCAATTCGTCACCGCGGCTTCCGTTCTTCTTCACACCGTCTCGATACCTTGTTCCTGTTCCGACGACGGCTGGAGGTCAGCGTCAGTTCGGGGGACGTAGGGACCTGGGACCCACCTGCTGAGCCACTCTCATCGCCCATCGGCTCGCGGTGCCCGGGTCTCGCGACCTTCGGCCGTCGACGGCAACATGAAGCGCCACACTGAGGGCCCCGGGGACCCACCCTCCCCGGGGCCCTTTTTTCGTGGCCTCGCGCGTTTTGGCGCCCGATCGCGGCGCCCCCCGTGGCTCGCGTGGCTCCCGTGGGCCTCTGGAGCCCGGATCCCGGATGCGGTCGGGGTTTCTTTCGCGCGTCCCAGCGGCGAGACTACGCGGCCATGAGCTCCATCCAGCACGTGCTCGTCGTCGAGGACGACGCCGACATCGCCAACCTCGTGCGCCTGCACCTCGAGAAGGAAGGCTACGAGGTCACCCACTCGCCCGACGGGCGGGATGCCATCCAGCAGTTCGACAGCGGGATGTTCGATCTCGTGCTGCTCGACCTGATGCTGCCCCACGTGGACGGCATGACGGTCTGCCGGCACATCCGCAACGCCGAACGCTACGTGCCCGTGATGATGGTCACGGCCAAGGGCGAGGAGGCCAACAAGGTCGCGGGCCTGGAGATCGGGGCCGACGACTACGTCACCAAGCCCTTCTCGGTGGCCGAGCTCATGGCGCGCGTCAAGGCCATGGGCCGTCGCGTCGAGCACCTCTCGGTGCTCGATGACGACGGCGACAAGCTGCTGTCGTACGGCGACCTCGAGATCGACATCACCAAGCGCATCGCGCTGCGCGGCGGCGAGGACCTCAAGCTCACCCAGAAGGAGTTCGAGATCCTGCGCATCATGGCCATGACGCCGGGACGCCCGTACTCACGCCGCGCCCTGTGCGAGAAGGCCGGGGTCGAGAGCTTCGACGGCACCGACCGCACCATCGACACGCACATCAAGCGCCTGCGCGCCAAGCTCGAGCCCGAGCGCAACCGCCCGACCTTCGTGCTGACGGTCTGGGGCTACGGCTACAAGTTCAGCGACAAGTTCGTCTGAGCGGGGTGTGCCGCCAACGGGCGGCCTCGAAGACGGGCGCCTCGATGAATGGCCGGGGAGACGGGCTCTGAAGAGCGTCATCCACAGCCTCTTCTGGCAGATCACCGGCGTGGTGCTGGTGGGGCTGCTGGCGTCCGGCGTGCTCGCCGACCCGATCGCCGAGAGCTTCGGGCTGCCCGACGACGGCTGGTCGCGCCACATCGCCGTCGCCTTGCCGCTGGGCGCGCTGGTCTCGCTGGTGGTCTACGGGCTCTACGTGCGCCGGCTCAAGCGGCTCAACCGCGCGCTCGTCGCCAACGCCGCCGACGGCGAGGGCCTGGCCGCGCTTCCGAGCAGCAGCGGCGAGCTCAAGCACCTGGCCGAGGGTGTCGGCGCCATGGTCGACACCCTGCGCGACAACTACGAGGCGCTCAAGCAGCACGACGAGCTGCGCCGCTCGATGGTGGCCAACGTGTCGCACGAGCTGCGCACGCCGCTGACCTCGATCCAGGGCTACCTGGAGACGGTCCGGGGCGAGGGCAGCGAGAACCCCGACTTCGAGAAGCACGTCGACATCTGCATCCGCGAGGCGCGCCACCTCTCGCGCCTGGTGCAGGACCTGTTCGAGCTGTCCAAGCTGGACACCGGGCAGCTCGACTTCTTCTTCGAGCCGGTCTCGATGGTGGAGATCGCCGACGCCGTGGGCATGGCCTTCGAGCAGCGCATGGAGGACAAGCAGATCCACTTCGTGACGCGCTTCCCCGACGACGACGACGGCCTGGAGATCCACGGCGACGGCAACCGGCTGGGGCAGGTCATCACCAACCTGCTCAACAACGCGGTGCGCTTCACGAACAAGGGCGGCACGATCACGCTGGCCTGCGAGCGGCGCGGCAGCCTGGCGACGATGAGCGTGGAGGACACCGGCGTGGGCATCCCCGAGAAGGACCTCCCGCACATCTTCGAGAGCTTCTTCCACCTGGAGAAGTCGCGCACGCGCAACCTCGGCGGGACCGGGCTGGGCCTGGCCATCAGCAAGAAGATCGTCGAGAAGCACGGCGGCACGATCGGCGTGACCAGTCGCGTGAGCGAGGGCACGACCTTCACCGTCGACATCCCCGTGGGCGAGGACGCGCCGCCGACTACACGCTGAGCAGCAGGTAGACCAACACCAGCAGGTAGGCCACGACGGGTCCGCCGACGCGTCTGCCCGCCACCGCCCGCCGGCGCAGCCACCAGATCGGGGCGGCGAGGATCACGAGCAGGAAGAGCCAGACGAGGAGTGCGAGGTTGCCGAGCGTGTCGACGAGCGAATCCTTGTCGACGGTCGCGGTCACCTCCACGTCGTCACCGAGCAGGTACCGCGCGATGTCGGGGAAATGGGCGTAGGTCCCGTTGCCGTCCTTCGACACCACGGCGCCGTGCGCCCCGGCGACGTGTCGGACCTCGTCCTCGTTTCCCGAGTCCTCCTGGAAGCCGCGGAACCCGCCGGCTCCGAGATCCGTGTTCACGAAGCCGAGACTCATGCTCTCCAGCCACTCGAACACGCCCGGGAAGACGGCCACCACGAGATCGCTGGCCGCAGCGTAGTTGCGGAAGCGAGCGAAACGGCCGTCGTCCTTGCGCTCATCCCACGGAGAGGTGCTGGGGACGACACTCCCCGCGAAGACGATCGTGTCGAAGTCGAGTTCGGTGTACCGATCCATGGCGGCCGTGGCGAGATAGGTGCCGTTGCTGTGCCCGAAGAAGCTGATCCGGGCGTTCGGGTACTTGGCGCTGACTTCGGTGTACTGATCCACGAACCAGCGGACCTTCTCCCCGCGACTGACGCCGAGCAGGAACAGCGCCATGGGGAAGCGGCCGTACCGTGAGGTGACGACCTCGACCCGATCCGCCTCACCGCGCCGCGCGGCCTCCTCCTCGATGACGTCGCCCAGGCGGTTGACCCAGTCCCCGTCGTCGCGGATGCCGTGCATGACGAAGATGACGTGCTCGATGCGCTCATCCGGGTGGACCTGGACGCGCTCGGCCATGGACTCGTCGTCATCCTGGACATCGCCGTCGCGGGCAGCGGCCGCGAGTTCGGTGGGAGCGGCCGTCAGCGCGAGTTCGAGGGCCCGGCGCCGCCTGCCCTCTGGGGACGTCCGCGAGCTGGACGGGGTCCCGAGTTCGAGGACCGAACCGTGGTCGGTGTGGAGCAGCGGCAGGAAGTGGAAGCCCGCGCACACCGCGACGTCCCGGTTGTCCTCGGCCGAGACCCGGTCGTCCGTGTCGCCGAGGAGTTGGACGACGATCGGCGGGTCAGCCAGGCGGTTCATGGCGCGCATCCACTGGATGCGCAGGTTGGCCACGAAGGGTTCGCCGCGCTCGACGCCGAAGACGAGCCGGCCGAATCCGAACAGGCGGCCCGCGGATGCCAGGGCGCGCGACGTGACCCAGGCCGTCACGCCCATGTCGTTCGGGCGAGGGTCGAGTGACCATCCGCGGTTGACGCCCGCGAGCAGCACGACGCGATCCACCTTGCCGACCCAGGGTTGGGTGCCGAGTTCCGAGGCGCGGCGATCGTCGCTGGCACCGTGGGCCCAGACGAAGGCCTTGCGCACCAGCAGGGCGCCCATGCTGTAGCCCACCAGCACGATCCGCTCGTAGTCGTGCTGTTCGTCGGCCTCGTGGATCGCGAGCTCGAGCTCCGCCGCGACGTCGAACACGTTGCCGTTGCTCAGGTAACCCGCCTCGTACTCGGGCGCGAGCAGATCCGCGTCGGCGAAGGCGTCGAGTCCGGCCAGCACGTCGTGGACGCCGGCCAGCTGCGCGGGGTGTCCGCCGAATCCGTGCACCAGGACGACGAGGTCACGGCCTGCGCCGCCTTCGCGAAGCGGCCGCGGCTGCGTTCCGTGGAGCATCACCTCGGGTGGCGAGGCCAACACCTGCAACACCAGCCAGAGCAGCAGCGCCAGCGCGCCACCGATGATGAGCTTGGTGCGGGTCTCCATCGCGTCGCCTCCTGGCTAGCCTCCGGCCGTGGCGCGCAGCATCCAGCCGACGAGTTCGCGCGTGCGCTCCAGGGTCGGTCCGCCGCCCGGGCCGTCGGTCGGGGCGCCCCTGGCGACCCTGTCCGTGCTCTGTTGCCACCACGCGCGCGCGGCGGGCGAGGTCATCGGGCGCGGCGGGACGCCCTCGGTCCTGGCATCGAGCCGAGCCGCCAGTTCGGGGTCCTGCTCGGCGTGACGGGCCAGGAGCGTCGCGAAGCGCTGGGGCCACCCATCGGCGTCGCGCGAGACGGCGACGCCGTCCACCGCGAGCGGGCGACTGGCGTGGATGATCACCTGGCTGTCCCGTGCGCGGGTCATGCGCCAGACGGGCGGGACGTCGGCCGTGGCCGCGCCGTGGACCATCAAGTCGAGGTGCCGTCGACCGCTCGGGTCCGAGAAGGCCCAGGCCGCGAAGCGCGCCGCCGGGGCCGCTCCCGACGCGCTGAGCCGGGCCTGTCTCGGGATCCGGGCCGTGAGGGGCGGCCTCAGCGCTCCCGTGGGGGAGGCGCGCTGGAAGATCGGGTCGCCGGAGAGCAGCGCGAGGAACGAACACAGGATCTCGACGGCGTCGTCGTCGGGGGGGACGCGCAGGCAGGGTGGAGGCGGGACTCCCGGAGCCGGCGGCTGGGCCAGGGCGAGCACGACGACCTCGCCGGCTTCGGCCCAGACGGCGAGCGCCTCACCGGCATCCGGGCGGAACCTGGCGAAGACGTCGCGGACCTGGTTCACCGCGACGGCGGCGTCGCCCACGTCGCCGCCGACGGGTTGCAGCGTGGCGCGCGCCCACGCCGCGGGGCGGTGGTCCGGTCCCGGTGCCGACTCGAGCGTGGCCAGCGCCAGGGCCTTGCCGTCCTGCACGGTCTCGTCGACGACGACGCGCACGGTGATCAGGTCCTCGAGCCGCGCGGTCCGCAGCGGATCGTCGTCGAGCCGCAGGATCACGGGCGGCGCGGCGGCCGTGGCGACCGTCGCTGCCCACCACGGAGCCAGGCCGTCGCCGCCGAGCGACGCATCGAGGACGACCTCGATCGACACCTCGTCCAGCGCGCGCGACCCTCCCAGCACCGCGCGGAGCGTGTCGAGCGCGGCCAGCGCGGCGACGGCATCGCGCACGAGGCGCGGCAGGCCGCGGTCGGAGGCCCGGGGATCGGGATCCCGCTCGAGGTCGCCCCCGGGCAGCAGGATCCGCAGGCGCCGAGGGCCACTGCCCAGGGTTGCGCCGAGCAGACCGGCGCCGGGGCGAGTGGACTGCAGCCGGTGCCGCGACGGCGTGGCCAGATCGAGGCGGGCCAGCGCACCGTCCCACACGCTGCCCACCACGATCGCGGCCTGGCCCCGCCGACGTCGCGGTTCCGGGACGACCACGGCCTCGAGGGCGACGTCGAAGGCCTGGCTCAACTCGGCGATCAGGACCCGGCTCCGCGCATCCACGAAGGTGTCGATGTGTTCCAGGAAGTGATCCTCACCGGGGCCGCCGCTCAGGGTGAAGGTGGCCGAGCCGTCCAGACGGCGGTCGATCACGGCGCGCGTCTCGGTGCCGCAGGACGCCCGCACGTCGGCCAGCCAGGTGCGCAGGGCGGCGGCTCCATCGGCGGTGCCGACATCGTGCAGGGTGGCGGGCGCGGCGGACAGGACCGGCACCGCAGCCGGGGGGACCGGCTCGCCACAACTCGCGGCGAGCAGCGCCGCGAGCGAGGCCGCGAGGACAGTGCCGGATGCCGTCATGCGACGTGCGGCATGCCCAGGGCCGCCACGCCGATGCCCACCAGCAGGCTGATGACCCGCACCGCCTGCTGCTCGGACTGATGGAACACCTCGGGCAGCAGGTTCCCGACCGACACGTACAGGAACGTGCCCACGGCGAAACCGGTGAGCAGCGTCCCGGTCTGCGGGACATCGGCCAGCAGCGTCGCCCCCAGGGTCAGGCCCGCCGGCGTGACCACGGCGAACAGCAGGGTCATGAGGGCGATGCGTCCGCGGCTCCGACCGGCGAGTCGCATCAGCGTCGCCAGGGAGAAGGCCTCGCTGGCCTTGTGGATCGCGAGCGACACCAGCAGCGGCCACATGGCGCCGTCGCTGTCCGGGCCCAGCAGCGGCGTCAGCGCGACCCCGGTCACGAAGGCGTGCACGCAGAGGCCGAGCAGCGTCGCCATCCAGACCACGTCGTGCTGGTCGGTTCCGGAGTGCGCCCGGGCCCAGATGTGCTCGCCGAAGAACAGCAGCAGCAGCCCGGCGAGCGCGGCGACCCAGGGGCCCGAGGTCGGCGCGAAGCCTTCCTCGTCGGCGACTCCGTGCCCGTGGGCGCCCGCCATGAGGTCGGGCAGCAGGTGCAGGAACAGCGATCCCAGGAAGAGCCCGGCGGCGAAGGCCACGAAGCCGTGCAGTCCGCGGTCCGACCAGCGGCCGTAGAGCGGCGGCAGGGCGCCGACGAGGACGGCTCCGATCAGGAGCAGCGAGGCTTCGGTGGTGGAGAGATCCATGGTCGCGTCCGGGGCCGGTCACGGCCCAGGGCGATGAGGGTATCTCCGAGCCCCGCGGGATTCCTCCCGTGGACCGCGTGCGTCAGTCGGCGAACGCTTGCAGGGCGGTGCGCACCCGAGCGAACTCGTCCATCAGCCGTGTGAACAGGGCTTCGACACCGTCGACTTGCTGGTCCCGGCCGCGCTGCTCCAGCTCCTTGCAGAGCGCGGAGAAGACCACCGCGCCGAGCTGTCCCGAACTGGACTTCATCGCGTGGGCCTGGGACGAGATCGTCTCGGTGTCGCCCGAGGCCACGGCCTCACCGAGGGTGGCGAGCCTCAGCGGTGTGTCCTCGAGGAAGATCTCGATCAGCTCGGCGACGAGGTCGTCCTCGCCGGGCTCGCAGAACGAGCGCAGCTCGACCAGGGCGGCGGGGTCGAGGGCGGGACCGTCGAACAGGGAGTCACGCGTATCGGACATGGAGAGGCGACCCGGATGGTGGGAGAGGAGGAGCGTTCCGGTGCCCTGGCGAGCGGCGGCCGGGGAACTCCCTCCATCGGCTCCAGCCGGGGCGCTGCTTGTGGCTTTCCCACCGCCGCGCGCCCGGAGCGGTGTCCTAGCCGAGACTCCTCAGGATCCCGATCAACTCGTCGGTGCGCGTCGCGAGCAGTTCGGCATCGGCGCGGGTCTCGACGTTGAGGCGCACGACCGGCTCGGTGTTGCTCATGCGCAGGTTGAAGCGCCAGGTGTCGAACTCCAGAGACACACCGTCGGTGTCGTCGAAGGCCAGCGCGTCGGCCTCGAAGCGCCGGCGCATCTCCATCAGCGCGGCCTTCGGGTCGGTGATCGTCAGGTTGCGCTCGCCGCTGCACGGATACGCCGACTGCCGCGCGCCCACCAGTTCGCTCAGCGACTTGCCGGTGCGCGACATGATGCCCGCCACGAGCAGCCAGGGGATCATGCCGCTGTCGCAGTAGGCGAAGTCGCGGAAGTAGTGGTGCGCGCTCATCTCACCGCCGTACACGGCGTTCTCGGCGCGCATCCGTTCCTTGATGAAGGCGTGCCCGCTCTTGCACAGCACCGCCCGGCCGCCGGCCGCCTCGACCATCTGCACGGTGTTCCAGGTCAGTCGCGGGTCGTGCACCACGCGTCCACCCGGGTCGCGCAGCAGCAGTTCCTCGGCGAACAGCCCGACCATGTAGTACCCCTCGATGAAGCCGCCCTTGTCGTCGAAGAAGAAGCAGCGGTCGTGGTCGCCGTCCCAGGCCAGGCCGAAGTCGGCGCCGTGGCTGCGCACGGCGGCGATGGTCGGCGTGCGGTTCTCCTCGAGCAGCGGATTGGGGACGCCGTGGGGGAAGGTGCCGTCGGGCTCGTGCTGCAGCGGCACGAACTCGAAGGGCAGGTGCGGGCCCAGGGCTTCGATCACCAGCCCCGCGCAGCCGTTGCCGGCGTTGGAGACGAGCTTGAGCGGCTTCAGCGCGTCGAGGTCGACGTAGGTCAGCAGGTGCTGCACGTAGGCGTCCATCACGTCGCGTTCGCTGCGCGTGCCGCCGCCGGGACCCGCGGCCACCGCGTCGTCGAGCACGAGCCGCTCGATCTCGCGCAGTCCCGTGTCCTGGCTGATGGGCACCGAGCCCTTGCCGACCATCTTCATGCCGTTGTAGTCGGCCGGGTTGTGGCTGGCGGTCACGACGATGCCGCCGTCGACGCCCTCCGCCTCCAGGTGCGCCGTCGCGAAGTAGATCAGCTCCGTGCCGCAGAGCCCGATGTCGATCACGTCGGCACCCATGGAGAGGATGCCCTCGGTGAGCGCGGCGGTGATGGCCTCGCTGGAGAGGCGCATGTCATGCCCGACCACGACCTTGCGGCAGCCGCGCAGGTGGACGAAGGCCCGGCCGATCTCGCGCGCCAGGTTCTCATCGAGCTCGTCGGGGACGCGGCCGCGGATGTCGTAGGCCTTGAAGCAGGGCAGGTGGTCGCGGGTGGCCGTCATGACGGATCCGATCAGCGGAGGCAGGGCGGGGAGGCGGGGCGGGGAGGCGGGCGTGTTCGCGCCCATTGAAGGCATCACCGGGGCCCGGCGAAAGCCCCTGCCCGCCGGGAGCCGGTCGCGACCGTCAGGTGTCAGGCCGGGATGCGAGCGTTCTGGGCGGCGACCAGGGCGTCGAGCATGGCCCACGGTCCGAGGCCGCCCTGGCCGTCGATGTGGGGCACGATCTCGATCTCCAGGTCCGGCGCCTCGGCCAGGATCCGATCACGCTGCTCGGCCGACGCGGCGGTGATGAAGTCGGCTCGGCGCAGCGCGGTGAGTTCCTCGCGGCGGACGGCGCGCCACTCGACGGCGGTGCGCCAGCGCTCCAGTGGGCCGACGACCAGCTCGTGCGCCAGGCGGGCGTCCTCCCACTCGACCAGGGGCAGATCGACGAGGAGCGCGGGCCCGGGCGGCAGGCTCCAGCCGGCCATGCGTGCGGGGCTGGCCACGATGGCGTCGATGGCCTCGGTGCGCACCAGCTCGGCCAGGGCCTGCGCACCGCTCGGCGGGCGGTGGGTCGCGAACAGGTGGCTGGCGGGGCCGAAGAGCGAGAGCCATCGAGCCAGTGGGTGCTCGGCACCGCGGGTCACCAGCACCAGCCGCTCGCACAGCTCGGGCAGGTCGCAAGCCGCCACCGGACCGCTCGAGCCGGACTCCAGGGCCATCACGAAGACGCGGTGGCGCAGGGCCACGGCGCGCAGGAGTTCGGCCTGACGGGCCGCCGTCGCACCGAAAGCGCTCGGGTGCGGCGGGCAGGCCGTGAGGAACAGGACGTTCATGGAGCTCCTATCGGCCCCGGGTGCCCCCGTGCTTGTGCCCCGGGCGGCCCCGTCCGTGCCTCAGGGAGCGAGAGCAGGCCTTCAAGCGAAGGGGCTCCTGCGTCCGATGCGTGACTCGGGCTCCGGGTCCGTCCTCACCTCCCGGGCCCCTGGAGGTTCCTCGATGCACAGCAAGACCTGCCTGCGTGACGACCACGTGGTCATGACCCTCTCGGGCTCACTCGACGCCAGCGTGGTGGGGGTGTTGCGGCACGATCTCGAGCAGGCCCTCTCCCGCGGCGTACGCATCCTGATCCTGGACCTCTCCGCGGTCAGCTTCGTGGACAGCTCCGGGCTCGCCGCCCTGGTGTCGACGCTCAAGACGGCTCTCGGCCGGCAGGTGGAGGTGGCGCTCTGCTCCCTCGCCGCGCCCGTGGTGGCCGTGCTCGAGCTGACCCGCCTCGACCGGGTGTTCGACATCTACGCCGACGTCGCCGAGGCGCGTGCCGCCCAGGGCGAGCGCCCGTGACACCGGCCCGGACCTATCGGCGCTACGCCCCGGCCACCCTGGCCCAGGCTCGCGCCCTGGCGGCCGATGTCGGCCTGACCCTGCGCGAGTGGGGTCTGCCCGAGCACCGCGTGCTGGGCTGGGAACTGGCCGTGGCCGAAATGGCCACCAACCTCGCGCGCCACGCCTACGGCGACGAGGCCGGCCAGCCACCGGGCCCGATGTGGCTCGATGTCACCTGGGGCGCCGAGGGGCTCTGCATGGTGCTCGCCGACGAGGGCGAGGCCTTCGACCCGGCTGCCGTCCCGGTCCCGCCCGCGCCCGACCCGGCCGACCCCGACAGCTGGCCCGAGAGTGGCATGGGCCTGCCGCTGATCCGCTCCGCCGTGGACCGCCTCGAGTACCGCACCGAAGGCGCGCGCAACCTGATGACGCTCTTCGTCTCCGACCCGACGGCCTGAACGACGCCGACCGGCCGCTCACGCCGACGAACGCCCGACGCCTCTCCCGACTCCTCTCCCGACGCCGACGACCATGCCCCGACACGACCCGCTGATCCCCCTGCTGACCGCGGACGACGTGCCGCGCACGCCGCACGTGCTGATCGTCGATGACAACGACGTCAACCGCGCCGTGCTGCGCACGATGCTGGGCGACGCCGGCTACGAGCTCACCGAGGCCGCCAACGGGACCGACGCGCTTCAGGCCGCCCGCGAGCGCCAGCCCGATCTGATCCTGCTCGACGTGATGATGCCGGGCCTGGACGGCTACGCGACCTGCGCGGAGCTCAAGCGCGATCCCGAGACCCGCGACGTGCCGGTGATCTTCCTGTCCGCGCTGGCGCAGACGGCCGATCGCGTGCGCGGCCTCGAACTCGGCGCGCTGGACTGGGTCACCAAGCCCTTCGATCGCTCCGAGGTGCTGGTGCGCGTGCGCAACCAGATCCGCATCGCCACGCTCACCCAGCAGCTCTGCAGCACCAACCGCGAGCTGGTCGCTCAGGCCGACGTCCTGCGCGAGGACCTCGCCGCCGCGGCCGACATCCAGCGCAGCCTGATCCCGCGCTCGCCACCGGCGCTGCCCGAGATCGAGGCCGCCTGGCGCTTCTTCCCGTGCGACAGCGTGGGTGGCGACATCTTCCACCTGACGCCCCTCGATGAAGACCACCTCGCGCTCTCCATCGTGGACGTCTCCGGGCACGGCGTCCCGGCCGCCATGGTCACCGTCTCGGTGGCGCAGAGCCTGTCGCCGCACGCGGGGCTGGTGGTCCGGCCGGCCGGGAGCGGCGACATCACGCCGCCGCGGCGCGTGCTCGAGCTGCTCGACCGCGAGTACCCGTTCGAGCGCTTCGAGAAGTTCTTCACCATCGGATACGCGGTGCTCGACCTGGCCACCGGCGTGCTGCGCTACAGCGGCGCGGCCCATCCGTACCCGGCCGTGCTCCGGCGCAACGGTACGGTCGAGCTGCTCGAGGAGGGCGGCACGATCATCGGGCTGGACGGCGCCGTGCCCTTCGTCGAGGGCAAGACGACGCTGGAGCGCGGCGACCGACTGTTCCTCTACACCGACGGCGTGATCGAGCTGCAGCGCCCCGGCGGCGAGGCCTTCGGGGAAGACCGGCTGACGGCCTGCCTGGCGCAGGTACGACACGAAGCGCTCGGGGCCGCGTGCGACGTGGTCGTCGAGACGCTGCGCGACTTCGCGGGTGGGCGACCCGCGAGCGACGACGTGACCCTGTTGGCGCTGGAGTATCGCGGACGCGAACCGTCGGCGACCCACGAGAGGAGTGAGTGATGAGAATGGACCTGGCTCGTGACGGTGATGTGGTCATCGTGACGCCGCGCGAGGACCGCCTGGATGCCTGCACCGCGGCCGAGTTCAAGCGCCGATTGATCGACCGGATCGATGCCGGCGAACGGCGCTTCGTGGTGGACCTGAGCGACGTGTCGTTCGTGGACAGCAGCGGTCTCGCCGCCTTGGTGACGATCATGAAGCGCGTCGGTCTCGAGGGCGACCTGGTGCTGTGCGGCGCCGCCGACGCGGTGCTGCGCATGCTGGCCACGTCGCGCATGGATCGCATCTTCGCCATCGTCCCGGCTCGCCACGAGGCCCTGACCTCGCTGCGGGACTGAGCCGGAGCCGCATCGCATGGACGCCCCCGACGCGAGCACGCGCCACGCCGACGTGATGGCCTTCAAGGAGTCGGTGCTGCGTCACGTGCGCTACTCACTGGGCAAGGACTTCGAGGAACTCGGGGAGCGCGAGATCGGGCAGGCCGTCTCGCTGGCCGTGCGCGATCGGATCATCGACCGCATGCTCGCCACCGACCGGCGCTGGCGAGCGGAGGACCGCAAGCGCGTCGCCTACCTGTCCATGGAGTTCCTGGTCGGGCGTTCGCTCGGCAACAACCTGATCAACCTCGGGCTCGACGAGATCTGCCGCGATGCCCTGGTGGAGCTCGGGCTGGACCTCGAGGAGGTGCGCGAAGGTGAACTCGACGCGGCCCTGGGCAACGGGGGCCTCGGTCGTCTCGCGGCCTGCTTCCTCGATTCCCTGGCGACGCTCGACCTGCCCGCCTGCGGCTACGGCATCAACTACGAGTTCGGCCTCTTCCGGCAGGAGATCCACGACGGGTGGCAGGTCGAGCGCCCGGATGCCTGGACGCGCGACGGCACGCCCTGGCTGCTCGAGCGCCCGGACGAAGCGGTGCTGGTGCCGCTCTACGGCCAGCTCGAGGAGGTCGACGGCCCCGACGGGAAGGCGGAGTCGATCTGGGTCGATTGGGACGTGCTCATCGGCGTGCCTCACGACATGCCCGTGGTCGGGTATGGCGGCAAGACCGTCAACAAGCTGCGCCTCTACAGCGCCCGGGCCTCCGACGACTTCGACATGTCGATCTTCAACCAGGGCGACTACATCCGCGCCGTGCGGATGAAGATGGAGAGCGAGACCGTGTCCAAGGTGCTCTACCCGAGTGACTCGAACGAGCAGGGTCGCGAGTTGCGCCTGGTGCAGGAGTACTTCTTCGTGGCCTGCGCGATCCGCGACATCCTGTTGCGCTTCGGCGAGGAGCACGACGATCTCGCGCTGCTCCCCGAGCAGGTCGCGATCCAGCTCAACGACACGCACCCCGCGCTGGCGGTGCTCGAGCTCATGCGCGTGTTGCTCGACGAGCACGGGTACGCGTGGGACGAGGCCTGGACGATCGTGCGCGGCTGCATCGCCTACACCAACCACACGCTGTTGCCCGAGGCGCTCGAGACCTGGCCGGTGGGGATGCTGGAGCGAGTGCTCCCGCGCCATACGGGGATCGTGCGGGAGATCGACGCGCGCCTGCGCGACACCATCGAGGAGCGCTGGCCGGGTGACGCGGCGCGCGTCGGGCGCATGGCGATCCTCCATGGCGGCGCGGACGGCGACGCGGACCAGGAGCCCGTCGTGCGCATGGCGCACCTGGCGTTGGTCGGCAGCCACGCGATCAACGGTGTCGCCGCCCTGCACAGCAAGCTGCTCGAGACCAGGCTGCTGCCCGACTTCCACGCCCTGTGGCCCGAGCGCTTCCAGAACAAGACCAACGGCATCACCCCGCGACGGTGGCTGCTCAAGGCCAATCCGCGTCTCGCCCGCCTGGTGGACGACAGCATCGGCGAGGGCTGGGTCACGGACCTCGAGCGCCTGGCCGAACTCGAGCCGCTCGCCGCCGACGCGTGCTTCCGCGAGACCTTCACGGCCATCAAGCGCGCCAACAAGCGCCGGCTGGCCGAGGTCGTGCGCGCCGAGACCGGGATCAGCCTGGACCCGCACTCGATCTTCGACGTCCAGGCCAAGCGCATCCATGAGTACAAGCGGCAGCTGCTGCTGGCCATGTCGGTGATCCACGACTACCTGTCGATCGTCGAGGACGGCCACGTGCCGGCGACGCCGCGCAGCGTGATCGTGGCCGGCAAGGCGGCTCCCGGGTACTGGGTCGCCAAGCAGATCATCAAGCTGTTCGGGGCGCTCTCGGCGGCGATCGAGGCCGAGCCTCGCGTGCGCGAACACCTGCGCGTCGCGTTCGTGCCGGACTACCGCGTGTCCCTGGCCGAGAGGCTGATCCCCGCCGCCGATCTGTCCGAGCAGATCTCGACCGCCGGCATGGAGGCTTCGGGCACGGGCAACATGAAGTTCGCGCTCAACGGCGCGCTGACCATCGGCACGTACGACGGCGCGACGATCGAGATGTGCGAGCAGATCGGCGAGGAGAACATGTACCTGTTCGGGATGCGCGCCGTGGTGGTCGTGGGGGTGTTGCCGTGCGGCGCCGACGCGGCGCGCGCCACCTACGAGGCCAGCCCTTTCGTGCGTCGCATCGTGGACAGCTTCGGTGACGGCCGCTGGGCGCCGGACCAGCCCGATCGCTTCGCCTGGCTGGTCGGTCACCTGCTGGAGGGCCGCGACCGCTTCCTGCACCTGCCGGACCTCGAGAGCTACCTGGTCACGCAGGACCGCGTGGCCCGGGACTACCTCGACGCCACCACCTGGACGCGCAAGGCCATCCTCAACGTGGCGCGCATCGGCAGGTTCAGCAGCGACCGCACGATCCGGCAATACGCCGAGGAGATCTGGGGCCTGCCGATCGCCCAGGCGGCACCCCGCTAGGCGGCGGCGCCTTCCCGGGGGCGCGGGAGCCTTGGGCGCCTCTCGCGGGGCGGTCCACTGCTGAGCAGCATGGCCAGCGGTCGGGTGCCCTCGGTGTTGGCCATGATGATCTGGGCGGTGGCCATGATCGGGACCGCCAGGAAGGTCCCGACCGCACCCCAGAGTCCGGCCCAGACCACGACCGACACGACGATCACGAGCGGCGAGAGGTTGAGTTCGCGCCCGAGGATCTTGGGCTCGATCACGCTGCCCAGGGTCAGGTTCACCGACAGGTACACGATCACCACGATGGCCGCCTTCTGCATCGCGGTGTCGCCGCCGTCGCCCATGGCCAGCGCCGTGAGCGTGGGGAAGATGCCGGCGATGATGCTGCCGAAGGTGGGGATGTAGTTGAGCACGAAGGTCAGGAAGCCCCACAACACGGCGAAGGGGATCTCCAGCATCAGCAGCGCCGTGTAGCAGATCACGCCGGTCGCGAGGGAGGTGATCGTCTTGACGCCCAGGTAGCGCTGGATGCCGCGCGCGATGCTGTCCAGCGCGTCGGCCGCCTCGGCCTCCCGATCCCCGGCCACGGCCAGGATCTTGCTCCGGAACACCGCCTGTTCGGCGAAGATGAACAGCATGTAGATCAGGATCAGGACCAGGACGCGGATGAAGTCGAAGCCGGTCCCGGCCGCGTCGGGGATGATCGAGGTGATCTCGTAGTCGGCCAGGGTGTCGAGCATGTCCTGGGCCGCCTTCTGGACGTCCTCGGGCAGGTCGAAGGCCTGCACGCGCACACCCAGCTTGGCCAGGATCTGCCCCCAGCGTCCCTTCTGCGCGAGTTCGGCCGCCTTCTCGTCCTGGAACGGGTCGAGACCCGTCTCGGCCTCGGCGAGTTGCTCGGCGTCGAAGAACGCGCGCAGGTTGGTCTCGACCAGGACGCCGACCTTGGCCACGCCGAAGAACAGCAGCACCACCAGGGCGACCACGGTCACGGCCGGCGGGATGTAGAGCTTGGCCAGGGTGTCCACCACCGGCCGCAGCAGGACGCACAGCAGCACCGCGACCACGAAGGGCTGGATGATGCTGGCACCGACGTGGAGCACCCAGCCGACCATCACCGTGGCCAGGATGCCGACGCCGAGACTGATGGCCTTGTTGCTCATCGAGCCGATCGTAGCGATGCATCGGGTGAGATTCGCCGAGTGCCTGGCCCGGTCAGACACACTCGCGCCACCGGCGTCGACGTTGACCTCCTACAAGATGTAGGAGAGCCTCGATGCTCGAGCGCCGGTCGCCGCGTCCACCCGGGATGGCGAGGCTCGCGCGGGAGCCCTCATGAGCGGACGCGTGGTGCTGCCGACGACGTTCGCCGGCCAGGGCGACGCAGCCCTGGTCCCGGGCGACGCCGAACCCCTGGTCCCGAGCGACGGGGCGCTGCGCATCCACACGGTGGCGGACGGTCTGCCGGCCGCGGACGTGCGCTGTGCTCTCGCGGACCGCCGGGGCGACCACTGGTTCGGAACGCGCGGTGGCGGCGTGGCGCGGCTGTCCCAGGGCGCCTGGACCGTCTTCACCAGCGCCGACGGGCTGGCCAGCGATGGCGCGGGAGCGGTTCACGAGGACGCCGGCGGCCGACTGTGGTTCGCCGGCAAGGGGCTCTCGCGCTTCGATCCCGAGCGACGGACCTGGCGCACCGTGACCACGGCCGACGGTCTCGCCGGCACGGTCGTGTTCGCGATCCGCGCCGCGCCTGACGCATCGCTCTGGTTCGGGACCAATCGCGGCGCGAGCCGCCTGCACGATGGGCGCTGGACGTCGATCAGCGCCGAGGCTCCTCTCCCGCACTTCGTCGTCCACGATGTCCTCGTCGACGCCCGCGGAGACCTCTGGCTGGCCACCCGCGCCGGTCTCGCGCGCCGCGCCGGCGACGACTGGCAGGTCCTGCGCGCAGGCACCAACGTGCGTCGCGCTTGTGTGGGGCCGGACGGGACGCCCTGGTTCGGCACGGCGTCCGAGGGCGCCCTGGCCTACGTGGACGGCGTGTTCGAGTCGACGGCGCCGGTGCCCATGCTGCTGCCCGAGGTCGTCGACGACCATCGAGCGCTCTGGTTCTCCTCGGCCGGCGCGGGGGCCTTCCGACTGCACCAGGGTCGTCTCCAGCGACTCGGTCGCGAACAGGGGTTGCCCAGCGATGTCGTGCACGGCATCGCGTCCGACGGCGCAGGCGGAGTGCTCTTCGCCACCGACGCCGGCGCCGCGCAGCTGCTGCAGACGCCGAGGCCCGCCGGACCTACGGCCCCGAGCGCACCTTGGCGTTGAGCACGCCGCCGGGCCCCGAACCCTGGAGCTGGGCGCGCGTCTTCTTCACCCGGAGCAGACCGCCCTTGCTGTTGGCGGACGGTTCCACCAGCAGTGCGGCCAGGCCGGCCTCGCGCGCGTCGCCGTCCACTTCGAAGCCGAGCTGTTGGCTGCCCTTGCCGGCGAGGTCGAGGACGGGGAGGCCATGGAAGACCAGCGCGTCAGCGCCGAGCGCCAGGGCCGCCTCGCCGTTCGGGTCGTCGAAGACCAGCGTCGTGCGGCCCAGGCCCGGATCGAAGCTGAGCTGCCCACCTTGCTTGAGCTTGGTGAGCGCTCCGTTCGGGAGCTGCAACGTGCCCTTCAGGGAGAAGGAGGAGCTGAAGGGCGCGAAGGCCAGGCCGCGGGGTCCGGCGGCGCTGCCGACATCGAGGGTGTCCAGCAGCGATCCGTCGAAGGGATCGAAGACGAGGATCTCGT
>JAJDER010000031.1 GCA_029259725.1 Planctomycetota bacterium
GGCCCTGGTCGCCCTGCAGCAACCCCACCGCTGGTGGCAGCTGCCGGCCGGACATGAGCTCGAGAGCTGGCACGTCGGCGCGGGCAAGACCAGTCGGGTGGCGCTGCTGCGACGCGTCGCGGACGGCGCCCTGATCGCCTGGAAGATCCCACTCGACGACGCACCGGACCGCGCCGCGATGCTCGAACTGTTGGCCCGGCGCTCGGCCGAGTGGCAGAGGCTGGGCCTCACCGAGGACGGCTCGGCGCTCGCCGACGATGGCCGCACGCTGCTGCAGCCGTTCTACGCCGGGCCGACCCTCGAAGCGTGCCTGCGGGACGGCACCCTGACCGCCGCGATGCGCGCGGGCCTGGTGCAACTGCTCGTCAAGATCGCCGAGCAGCACCGCTACGTGAGCGGGATCAGCTCGCGCAACCTGGTCCACGACGGCCGGCGCTGGCAGGTCATCGACAGCGGCGCGATCGCGAGCCTGCCCGGCGTCGTCGAGGCCTGGCACAGGCAGCGCCGGGACATCCGGATCCAGTGGACCCGCGGTGCGGGTGACCAGGGAGCCGTGATCGAGTCGATCCTCGAGGACGCCGAGCAGCGCCTCGAGCTGCCCCGTTTCTCCGGGCTGCGCTGGACGCTCGCGCGCCTGCGCCGGGCGGTGACGCGCAGCCGGCCCGAGAAGCTCTGAGCGCGTCGCGCCCACGCTTGCACCGAGGGTGGGCACGCGCGACCATCAGGGCATGACGGATCGTGTCCGCCGTGGCCTGCTGTTCGGGATCCTGGTTGCCGCGGCGCTCACACACGGCACGCTGTCCGCGCGCGAGGCCGGCTGGCTCGGCACACCCGCGACGGTGGTCTGGCCCGGCCGCTTCCTGGTGCGCGGAGTCGAGGTCGACGGCTACACGCACCTGCAGCCCGTCGCGACCTGGCTCCAGCACGAGTTGCCCCGAGAGCTGCCCGTGACCGCGCTGGCCGAGCAGCGCGCGCCCCATCACTGGCTCCGCTACCTCACCTATCCGCGGAGCGTGGACTACGCCTCGTTCGCCTCGCTGTCGCGGCAGCTCGACCGTGGGCCCGGCGTCGCCCACGCCTTCGTCGTGCTCCCCCCCGCGACGCCGACGCCGACCGGCGATCCGTTCCTCGCCACGCGCAAGGTCGAGCGGGCGCTGCGACAAGCCTGGCCCCACGCGACGATCACCGAGCTCTTCCGAGGCGAGACCGGCGTGACCGTGCTGCTCGCAGCGAGACGCTGACGTGAACGCCCCAGTCATGCCGACGCAGCCACCGCTGGAGACGACCGGGTGATCGTCGAGCTGTTGCCGGCATGCGGGGGCCTGGCGCTCACGGCGCTGACCGGGGACGCGATCGTGGCGGCGCTTCAGCCAGGAGAGAGGGATCGATCGCCCGCGCGCCGTGCGGCCCTGGGCTTCGTGGTCGGAGCGGGTGTGTCGACGCTGGTGCTCTTCGTCGGCAATCGCCTGGGCCTGCCGCTCAACCGCGCCAGCTGGATCGTGACCCAGGTCCTGCTCGCGGCCCTGGGCGTGCTCGTCGCGCGGCGGCGGCGGCTCGGCTTGACCGCGCCCGGACGTCGGAGCCCCAGCGCGACGAGCGAAGGTGCCGCGCCGGACGGCGTGTCGCGGCTGCTGCTCCTCGCCACCGCGGCCGTGACCCTGGGGTTGACCCTGGTCTCGGTCCGCGAACAGGCCGCCTTCATCGACGCGCGCACGGTCTGGATGCTCGGCGCGCGCGTGCTCGACGCCGATGCCGGCTTCGACGGCTCCTACTGGTCCGAGTGGGACACGTCGACCGACCGGCGCGACTATCCGCCCCTGGTCCCCCTGCTGGGCTCGGGCATGCACGCCTTCAGCGGCACGCCCAACGACCACGCCGTGAAGCTGGCCCACATGGCCTGGTTGGCGTCGCTGCTGATCCTGCTCCACGGCGCGTCCCGCGCGGCACTCGGCCCGCGCGCCGCGGCCCTCGCCGCCCTGCTCTTCGCGCTCTCGGGTTCCACGCTGACCGTCGCCCTGTGGGGCACGGCCGACCTGCCGCTGGCCACCAGCGTGCTGGCGGCGCTGGTCCTGCTGCTCGAGGAAGATCCCGTGGATGGGTTCGGTGCCTCGCGTTTCGCGCTGGTCGGCGTGATCGCCGCGACGGTAGTGTTCACCAAGACCGAAGGGGCTCCCGCCGTGGGCGCGCTGCTCGGCGCGCACCTGCTCCATCGACGGCAGCGTCCACAGACCGTCGGGGCCGTGCCCTGGTCCCACTCGGTCGTGCCGATGCTCGCGATCCCGCTGCTGGCGCTCGCCGCCTGGCAGGCCTTCTGCCACGCCCACGGCTTCGAGTCCCGGGCCTTCCAGCACGCCGCCGGCTCGAGCCTGATCGAGGAACTGCCCGACCGCATCTCGGTCACCCTCGCGGCGTTCTTCACCGAAGCGCTGGCCCCGCGCTGGCTGTGGAGCTGGCCGCTGCTCCTGCTGGCCTGCTGGCCCCGCCGGTCGGCGCCCTCCACGCGCCCACCGAGAGGCGCCTCACGCGTCGGCCTCGCTGCCTTCGTCGTCTTGCAGCTGGCGGCCTACTTCCTGATCTACGTGCTGGCCTTGCCGGACACCGCCTGGCAGCTCCAGACCTCGCTCCCGCGCGTGGTCTTCCATGTCTGGCCCGCGGCATGGCTGCTGCTGCTGCTGACCGTGATGGCCCCGCGAGAGCAGACCTCGGCATCCGTTCGGTCGGCCGTTCCGTCGGCCGTTCCGCCAGCGACGCCGCCGCCGCTCGGGTGAAGCAGGCGATGCAGGCTCGTCCCTGCTCGGGGAATCGGACCCGGAAGCGCCTCGCGGCTCCGGCCCGCTTGCATGTCAGCGTGGATTCGAGGGAACCTTGGGGCGGACGTCCCGCCGCGCGCTGCGCCTCTCGCTCCACATCGAGTCCCGCCCCATGTGTTCGATCCTGGCCCTGCTCGGTCTGGACCCCGACCGCGACGACCTGCCCGCCCTGCGCAAGCAGGCGCTCCGCCGCTCGGCACTGCTCCGGCACCGCGGCCCGGACTGGAGCGGCGTCTACGACGGGGAGCGCGCGATCCTGGTCCACGAGCGGCTCGCGATCGTGGACCCCGAGAGCGGCGCCCAACCCCTGCGTGACACGGCCGACGAACTCGTGCTCGGCGTCAACGGTGAGATCTACAACCACCGGCAGCTGCAAGCCGGCCTGGCCGAGCCCTATGCCTTCGCGACGCGCTCGGACTGCGAGGTGCTGCTGCCGCTGTTCCGGGCCCACGGCGGGAGCGACGCGGGGCTGGCCCGGATGCTCGAGTCGATCAACGGGATCTTCGCCTTCGTGTTGCACGACCGACGCGACGGCGGCTTCCTGATCGCGCGCGACCCGATCGGCGTGATCCCGCTGTTCACCGGGCGCGACCCGGGCGGGCGGCTCTGGGTGGCCTCCGAACTCAAGGCCCTGGTCGGCGTGTGCGAGCGGATCGAGGTGTTCCCGCCCGGGCACTTCCTGACGCACCGCCACGATGCGCCGGTGCCGTACTACCGACCCGCCTGGCGCGAGTACGCCCACGTGCAGGGCGTGCCCGCGGACGGGCCGGCGCTGCGCGAGGCGCTGAGCCAGGCCGTGCACCGGCAGCTGATGAGCGACGTGCCCTACGGCGTGCTGCTCTCGGGCGGCCTGGACTCGTCGCTGGTGGCCGCCATCGCCGCGCGCTTCGCCGAGCACCGCGTGGAGGACGACGACCACAGCGCCGCCTGGTGGCCGCGCCTGCACAGCTTCGCCATCGGACTCGAGGGCTCGCCGGACCTGGCGGCGGCCCGGACCGTGGCCGACAGGATCGGCTCGGTGCACCATGGCATCGTCTACACGATCCAGGAGGGGCTCGACGCCCTGCCCGACGTGATCCGGCACATCGAGAGCTTCGACGTGACCACCGTGCGCGCGTCCACGCCGATGTTCCTGCTCGCGCGCCGCATCAAGGCCATGGGCGTGAAGATGGTCCTGTCCGGCGAGGGCGCCGACGAGATCTTCGGCGGGTACCTGTACTTCCACAAGGCGCCGGACGCGGCCGAGTTCCACGCCGAGACCGTGCGCAAGCTGGACGCCCTGCACCAGTACGACTGCCTGCGCGCGAACAAGTCCATGGCGGCCTGGGGCGTGGAGGCCCGCGTGCCCTTCCTGGATCGCGAGTTCCTCGACGTGGCCATGGGCTTCGACGCGGTGCACAAGCTGGCCGGGCCCGACCGCATGGAGAAGCACGTGCTGCGCGCGGCCTTCGAGGGCAGCCTGCCCCACGCGATCCTCTGGCGCCAGAAGGAACAGTTCTCCGACGGCGTGGGCTACGGCTGGATCGACGCGCTGCGCGACCACGCCGAGGCAGAGGTCTCCGACGCGGACCTCGCGGCCGCGTCCGAGCGTTTCGCCCTCAACCCGCCGACGACCAAGGAGGCCTACCTCTACCGGTCGCTCTTCGCCCAGGCCTTCCCCGGCGACGGGGCCGCGTCGTGCGTGGCGGCGGGGCCGAGCATCGCGTGCAGCACGCCGACGGCGTTGCGCTGGGACGCTTCCTTCGCCGACACCGCGGATCCCTCGGGCCGCGCGATCCGCGACGTGCACCGGGACGGATACCAGGACCGAGCCCAGGACTGAGTCCGTGGTTGCCCGAGGCTTCCCCGACCCGCACCATGCACTCCGATGGAACCTGCCACGTCATCCCATGGGCTCGATGAGCTGGTCGCGTGTCACGACTGCGACCTGCTGCACCGCCGCGAGCCGCTGGAGCGCGGGGAGCGGGCGCGTTGCTCGCGCTGCAACGCCTTCCTCTACCGACGCCCCAAGGACATGCTGCACCGCACGCTGGCCTACACGGCGGCCAGCCTGGTCCTGTTCCTCGTGGCCAACGCGTTCCCGTTCATGGAGTTCAAGATCGCCGGACGCACCCAGGTCGGCCACATGATCACGGGCGCGGCCGAACTCTGGGGCGAGGGCTACGCCTTCCTGTCCTTCATGGTCATCTTCACCAGCGTCATCGCGCCGCTGTTCATGATCCTCTGCCTCGGCTACCTGACCGCTCCGCTGATCATGGGCTGGCGCCCGCCGGGGATGATCACGGTCAACCGGCTGATCGGACACATCCAGCCCTGGAGCATGATGGAGGTCTACATGCTCGGCGTGATCGTGTCGGTCATCAAGCTGGGCCAGATGGCCGACATCGTGCTCGGACCGGCGGCCTGGGCCTTCGCGGGCCTGATGTTCACGCTGACCGCCGCCATCGCCATCTACGATTCGGGCGTGATCTGGGAACGGCTCGATGCCGACGCCGGGAAGCACCACGCCGCCAAGCGCGATCGGCGGCTGACCGGTGAGGCCACGTCGTGATCACCGCCGCCGCCGCCGGTCTCTACGTGTGCCACGACTGCGGCAAGCTCAGCCGCGTCGCCGACTTGCCCGAACATCCGGACTGCCCGCGTTGCCACGCCGCGCTGCACCTGCGCAAGCCGAACAGCACCACTCGAGCCTGGGCGCTGCTGCTCGCCGCCTACGTGATGTACATCCCGGCCAACCTGCTGCCCGTTTCGACGATCGTCTACCTGGGCCACGGTGAACCCGACACGATCTTCAGCGGCGTCAAGGTGCTGTTCCAGACGGGCGACGTGCCCGTGGCCGCGCTGCTCTTCTTCGCCAGCATCTGCGTGCCGATGCTCAAGATGGTCGGCCTGACCTGGCTGCTGCTCACGGTCAGGTTCCGCTGGATGTGGCGCCCCAAGGACCGCACCGTGCTCTATCGCCTGATCGAGATCGTCGGGCGGTGGTCCATGTTGGACATCTTCGTGATCTCGATCCTGGTGGCGCTGGTGCAGTTGCAGGCCCTGGCCACCATCCACGCCGGCGCGGGAGCGGTGGCCTTCTGCGCCGTGGTGGTGCTGACCATCTTCGCGGCCGCGAGCTTCGACCCCCGGCTGATGTGGGACCTACTCGACGAGGAACGACCATGAACGACGCGATCCCCTCGGTCGCCGTGAAGAAGCAGGGCGGCCTGCCCATCGTCTGGATCATCCCGATCGTGGCCGTGCTGGTCGGCGGCTGGATCTGGTGGCAGGCGCTCCAGGAACAGGGCCCCGTGATCACGATCACCTGGGACACCGCCGACGGGCTCGAAGCGGGCAAGACCCTGATCAAGTATCGCGAGGTCGAGGTGGGCGAGGTCCAGGGCATCGAGCTGGCCGATGACCTCTCGGGCGTGACCGTCACCGCCATGATGCACCGGGACGGGGAGAAGTTCCTGACCGACAAGACGAGCTTCTGGGTCGTGCGCCCGCGCATCGGCGCCGGCGGTGTCACCGGTCTGGGCACCCTCGTCTCGGGCGCGTACATCTCCATCGACCCGCGCGACGACGGCAAGCCGGTCACGATGTTCAAGGGGCTGGAGCTGCCGCCCGTCGCGCCCTCGGACGCCCCGGGCCTGAAGCTCACGCTGACCGCCGACGACCTGGGCTCGGTCGGCATCGGCAGCCCGATCTCCCACTACGGCCTGCAGGCCGGCCTGGTCGAGCGCTACCGCCTCGACGAAGACGGCTCGGGCGTCGAGATCGACATCTACATCGACCCCGGGTTCACGCAGGAGATCCACAGCGCCTCGCGCTTCTGGAACACGAGTGGGATCAGCGCCTCGCTCAATTCCTCCGGCATCGCGATCCACATGGACTCGATCGAGGCGCTGGTCGCCGGCGGGATCACCTTCGGCACGCTCGAGGACCCCCACGAAGGGCAGCCGGTGTCCGCCGGTCACCGGTTCGTGCTGTACGACAGTCGCGAGGACGCCACCGAGGTGTTCACGGTCAGCAACAAGCGCGTGGCCTACTTCCGCAATTCGGTCCGCGGCCTGAACGTCGGCGCTCCGGTCGAGTTCCAGGGCATCAAGATCGGCGTGGTCACGGACGTGCAGATGGTGATCGACCCCGAGCACCAGACCTTCCTCACGCCGGTCAGCATGGACTTCCACCCCGAGCGTCTCTCCTTCCTGGGCTCCGCCGCCAAGATCCCGGCGGACCAGGCCACGCAGGGCATGATCGACCGCGGGCTGCGGGCCCAGCTGGCCACGGGGTCCCTGGTCACCGGCGCCATGTACGTCGACCTCGTGTTCGCTCCCGACACCGAGACGACCCTCTCCGGCGACGGCTCGGTGCTGGAGATCCCGACCATCCCTTCCACGTCGGAACAGCTCGCCGCGATGCTCCAGAACCTGCCCGAGATCGTGACCGACCTGCTCGACACGGCGGAGTCGGTGAAGACGCTGGTCGCGTCGCCCGAGTCGAAACAGGCCCTCCTGGATCTCGCGGCGGTGGCCGCCGACGTGCGCCTGATCATGGACGCCGCCCGGTCACGGGCGCCCGAGATGATCGACAACGCCGACCGCGCCCTGGCCGCGGCGGCCACGACCCTCGACGAAGCCCAACGCGCCCTGTCCGACCTGCAGCGGATGGTGGACTCGGACTCGGAACTGAACGTGCGCATGGGCGCATCCCTCGGCGAACTCGAGGGAGCCCTGCGCTCCATGCGGGTGCTGGCGGAATACCTGCAGCGCCACCCCGAGGCGCTCCTCAGTGGCAAGGGAGACAGCTGATGTCCCGAAGCATGATCGCGATCACGACGGCGCTGCTGGTCCTCACCGGCTGCGCCAGCAGCCCTCCATCACGGTTCTTCTCGCTCACGCCGTTGCCGCCCGCGCCGGGCACCACGAGCAGCGCGAGCAGCAGCCTCTCGGTCGGCGTGGGCCCCGTGAAGCTGCCCTCGCTCGTCGACCGGCCGCAGATGGTGACCTCCACCGGGCCCTACGAGCGCCACCTGGCGGAGTTCGCCCGCTGGGCCGAGCCCCTGCCCGACAACGTGTCCCATGTGCTCACCGAGAACATGGCCGTGTTGCTCGCCACCGACGCGGTGGTCTCGCTGCCCACGCTGCGCGACCTCGACCTCGACTACCGCATCCCGATCTCGATCGCCGAGCTCTCGCTGGAGCCCGGCGGCAACGCGGTGCTCTCGGCGCGCTGGGGCGTGATCGACCAGCACGGCAACCGCCGCGCCACGCGGCACACGCGACTGACCGTGCCCAGCCCGTCCGACGATCCCAGCGACATGGCCCGGATCCTGAGCGGCCTGCTCGCCGACCTCGCACGCGAGATCACGCTGACCCTGAAGGTCCAGGGCTGACGGCGGCCGCTGCCCGTGTCACCCGGGCGTCCCCGCCCATCAAGAGGTCCGGCTAGCGGTCCATCAGCCTGGCGGACTCCTGCGGCGCGAGCCGATGCACCTGCAGCACCACGATCACGTCCTGGGTCCGCTCGGGGTCCTGGGTCACGAAAGCCACCGCCCCGCCTGACGGCAACACGACCTCGGTCTCGAGCCCCACGGTCGTCACGACGGGGCGACCCACCTCGACCGGCTCGAGATCATCAGCCAGACGCAGCGGCACCGTCGGGATGGGCTCCTCGACACCGCTCAGGGTCAGACGCACCGACACGCCCAGGTGACCGTCGCTCATGGGCAAGGCGACGACCTCGAGCATCAAGCCGTCCTTGAGCACCTCGATGGTCGGGTCCGCGATGCGCCGGCCGCCCGGCTCCACGGTGCGCAGTTGCCAGTCGCTGATGTAGGCCAGCTCACGCAGGATCGTGACCTGGCCGCGCTGCGCCGGCAACGTGGTCAGCCGCGGGGCGCTGATCGTCTCCAGCCCGAGCGCCGTGAAGCGCTGTCGGAGATCGATCTGGGCCTGCTCGTCGAGCAGCGTGTGGGTCGGCTCCAGCTTCAGCTCGACACCCGCGCCGGCCGGGCCGCGCACCACCAGCGCCTCGATCATCACGAGCGACGGGGGATCGGCCCGCAGCTGCTCCAGCACGTCGGCCACCCAGGTGTGTCCGCGTTCATCGGCGACGACCAGGAGCAGGCTCCCGCCCGTGCCCTTGACCGAGATGTCGGTCACCGACCCGGCCAGCTCCGGCGCCAGGAACGCCGCCAGCAGGTCGGCCAGGTTGTCGGCGAGCTCGGCCGCCGCGACGCGCTGGCGCTCGCGCTCGCCCACCTCTTCGAGGAACGCCGCGGCCTCGCGGGGATCCGTCGGGACGTCGTCCAGGCTCGGGAGCAGCGGGCCGTCGAGGAACCCGGTGATGTCGAAGATCTCGTGGAAGCGCAGGGTCTGCGCGCCGGGGAGCATCTCTTCGGCGCCGGGCTCGAGCGCGCTGCGATCCTGGGCCGTCGCGCTCGTGGCCAGGGCGAGTCCGAGCGCGAGCAGGATGTTCAGGGGGCGATCCACGGTCGGCTCCGGCAGTAGGACAAGCAGAGGTCGCGCACCGGGGAGGCACCCCGGGCGAGCGGTTGGTCGGTCAAGCGGCGGGTGTCGCTGCGGTCGTCGACCGCGCGGTCCACGCCCACGCCCGTGCCGGGCCGCTGCACGGAAACGGTGAGGCGCACCGAGACCACGCGCGCGCTGCGCATGGAGAGCGTCGGGCCCGGAATGGGTCGCGTCACGGTGAAGGGCTGGGCGAGAGGCTGCCCGGCGTCGCGCGTCGGCTCCAGCCGGGCCGGGCCGGAGAGGTCCAGCAGCCAGACCAGGCAGGCGGCGGCCGCTGCGCTGGCGAGCAGCGCGGCCGCCCGGCGCAGCAGGAGCGGAGCGAGGCCGAGTCGGGGCCCGCCGGAAGCCGGCTCGGCGCCCTCGTCCGCCTGTGTCGGCACCAGCTCGACGAGCGCGAGCCGCGCGCGGTCCAGCTCCTCGAGGAGTTCGGGGTGCTCGAGCAGCAGCGCCTCGACGTCGGGATCCTCGAGCGGGTCACGGCGCTCGTCCCAGGCGAGGTGAGCGCGCTGCCAGAGCTGTTCGCGCAACGCTTGCCGGTCGGTCATCGCGCGCCCCCGTCCCCGCGGGCCGCGAGCTGCCGACGCGCGCGGTGCAGGTGCGACTTCACCGTGCCCTCGGGCAGCCCCATCGAGGTCGCGATCTCGGCCACCGGCTGCGCGCGCAGATGGAAGCGACGCAGGACCTCGGCCTCGGTCGGAGAGAGGGTCGACAGCAGCTGTTCCACCTGCTCACGCAGCTCCACGCCACGCCCCTCGCGCGAGGCCTCGCGCGGCTCGCGCGCCTCGTCGGCCCCGCAGATCGGCGCGCGCCGCGCTTCCGCCAGCCGGGACACGAAGGTGCGAAAGGCCATCTGCCGCAGCCACGGGAACAGGGGCCGCGACGGGTCGTAGGCGTGCCGGTAGTGGAGTGCGCGTTGCATGACGTCCTGGACCAGATCCTCGGCATCGAGAGGTGGGCGCGTCCCACCGGCGAGCCGACGCAGGTAGGCCAGGAGGCGGGGCAACTCGGCGGGGAGCCGCTCCTCCAGCGGCGCCAGCTCGGGCGGGGCACGTTCCACGTTCCCAGGTACCGCGCCGGCTGCGGGCCGGTTGCAGGATTCGGCCGCGAACTCCGTCCGGGTCGTCCCCACGAGCCTCAGCCCTCTCCGCGGGCCCAGGCGTCGAACTCACCGACCAGGACGACCAACTCGGGTCGTCCGCCGTCGGCCGGGGCCGGACCTCCGTAGCGCGGAGCCGCGAGCCGATCGAGCAGGCCGGCCGCGCGCGCGGCGAGTTCCTCGGGCACGCCCACCCCGCAGAGCCGCGGGCGCAGGTCGGGCGCCATGACCGCCGCCGCCGGCCGATCCAGGCAGGCCGAGAGAAACGCCGTCAGGACCGGGAGCGGGTCGCCGGCCGGGTGCGCGCCGGGCGCGGCGCCGGGCGCGGGCCCGGGCGCGGGCACCGCCGTCGTCGACGCGGTGGCGAGCGGCACACCGCGCAGGACCGCCGCCGCGGCCGCGGCGACCCGCGCGCGAGTGAGCGTGACGCGCTCCTCGGTCGCGGGGCCGTCCCCGCGTCCACGCGCGAGCCAGGCCAGCAGCGCGAGCAGCAGCGCCCCCACGCCCAGGACCCCGGGCGGCAGTTCGCCCTCGCCGATCTCGTCGCCGCGTGGAGCGCCGCCGTCCGCGTCCGGCGCGGCGTGCCCGGGGCCCGGGTCGGGGCCGGGGCCGGGACCAGACGCGGGAACAGGCCCGGCCGCCCCCGCCTCGGCCCCGGCCGGCAGCAACACCTCGATCCGCAGTGGCTCGGTGCGGCCGTCGACCCAGCGCGGTGGCGGGCCGGGATCGAAAGAGGCGAACGGGATCGCGGGCACGCGCGGCACGTCGGCGGTCAAGGTCACGTCGTAGGTCATGGTGCGGCGGTCGCCCTGCTCGTCGGTGCGGCGCACGTCGTCGACCAGCCCATGGACCTGGAAGCCGTAGAGTCCGTCGAGCCGCGGCGGCTCGAGGGCGAGCAGGTCCGCCGGACCCGCAGCGAGCACCGTCAGGCCCAGGCGAGCGCGATCGCCGAGCATCAGTTGCGACGGCTCGATCGAGGCCGACACCGAGAAGAGCCCCACCAGACCCCAGGACGCGGGCGGCCGCCCTTCATCCGGGAGCGGCAGGATCTCGATCTCGAGCGGCTCACCGGTGATGACCACGTCGCGCCGGTCCTCGGGCACGCGCCCGCTGACGAAGTCGTCGCGAAAGCGGGTCGCGTAGGCGAAGGAGAGCGACGGCGCCGACAACAGGAGTGACCCTTGCTCCCGCGCCGCGACCACGTGCCGCAGGGCGAACACCGTGAACGGGCGACCGTCCCGGACGACCGTCCCCATCAGCTCGGCGTCCAGGATGGCATGGTCGAGCGCCACGGAGCGGAACGGCCCCGCGCTCGTCGACCTCGTGGGCACCGTGGTCGCGCCGGGCGGACGCCGCCAGCTCTCGGCGCGCAACTGGACCGGTACGTGCAGCTTGCGGCGGAACAGCTGCAGCAGGTTCTCGTCCAGGAAGCTCGTCTCGATGCCGAAGCGCAGGGTCAGCTCGACCGGCTCGTGGACGAAGGCCACCGTCCGGTCCCCGAGCAGCTCCACGAAGGCGCGCTCGGGGTCCTGCACCGCGACGCACGGCGCCGCGAGCACCAGTCCGAAGCCCAGCACCAGCGCCGCCCCGGCCCGGCGCGGGCGCGAACGTCCGGGGGCCTGATGAGAGGGGGACCGGATGGCTCGTCTCGCTCCTGAGGAGGCGTCGAGGATACCGTGCGGGGGCTGCGGGCCCGGCGGGACAGCAGCCCGATTGACGCTCGGCCGCGTGCGCCCCTAGGCTGCGTGTCCTTCATCCATGGAACGCCTCGATGCTCGTCCGTCTCCGCGTGGCCCTCGCCTGCGCCCTCGCCTGTGCCTTCGCCTTTGCCGTGTCGGCCCCGATCACGGCGGCCCAGGATGCCACGCCGCAAGGCACCCCCAGCGCGGACTCGTCCGACTCCCCGGACTCCCCGGACCCTGCGGGCCCTGCGACCGGCGCCGCGGGCACCCCCGAGATCTCCCTCGGCGACGTCGAGGGCACCAAGGGCCGCGAGGACATGTGGTGGGCGCCGACCGCCGAGGACTGGGCCAGGCCCTGCCTGATCCCGTTCCAGCGTAGCTGGGACGACGCCGCCACGGTCAGCAAGGAGACCGGCAAGCCGATCCTGGTCTGCGTGAACATGGACGGCGAGATCGCCAGCGAGCACTACGCCGGCGTGCGCTACCGCATGCCCGAGGTGGCGAAGCTCTACGAGCCCTACGTGTGCGTGATCGCGTCGGTCTACCGGCACGGCCCGCGCGACTACGACGAGCAGGGTGAGCGCATCCTGTGCCCGCGCTTCGGCAGCGTGACGTGCGGCGAGCACATCACCATGGAGCCGAAGGTCTACGAGCAGTTCCTGGACGAGACGCGGGTCTCGCCGCGGCACATCGCGGTCGAGCTCGACGGCGAGGAGATGTACGACGTCTACTACGCGTTCGACACGCGCTCGGTGTTCACGCGGATCGTCGAGGGCGTCGCCAACCGCCCGCCGCCGCGCCCGCCACGCGGGGACCGCACCCTGGCCGAGCGCGTGGCCAGCCGCGACATCGCCGACCGCGAGGCGGTCGAGCAGGCCTACCGCGAGGGCGACGCGGCCGCGCGCCGGGAACTCCTGCAAGCCGCGCAGGCCACCGGCGAGGACGCGCCGGTGGATCTGCTGCGCCTGGCGATCTTCGGACTCGACACCGATCTTTCCCGGCTCGCGCGCCGCTCGCTCTGCAAGTCGCGGACCGACGGCACCATGCAGCTCATCAACGAGGCCCTGCGCGTGCCGCTCGACGGCGGTGAGCGCGAGGAACTCATCCGCGCCCTGGAGCGCCTCGGCGGCCAGTCGCCCGATGCCAGGACCTACGCCGTGGTGCACCGCGGACTCGGCACGCGCTCGCGGGCCGTGGACGTGGAGGCCTGGGCCGGCGCGATCCAGGCGCAGCCGACGCCCCCCGCCGACCGGCAGCGCCTCGAGACCCTGATCGAGGAGCAGGACGCGATCCTCGGCTCGGGCGATGTCGCCCGGCACCTGGACCTGGCCGACGCGTTCCTGACCTTCGCCTACGAGCAGTACGAGAGCGATCCCGAGTTCGCCGAGTTCCTGCTCATGGACGCGCGGCGCACGGCGCGGGAGGCGTCGCGACTGGGCGCCTACGGCTGGCGCGCCAACGCGGCGCTGGCCGTCTCGGAGTACTACCTGGGCGAGGCCGAGCGCGCGCACGATCACGCCGAGAAGGCGGTGGCCGCGGGTGTGCCGGACGATCCCTCGGGTTGGACCTCGATGGCGGTGCTGGCCATCTTCGCCCAGGCGCGGCAGCAGGACATCCGCGAAGCCGCCGAGGCCAGGCAGCCCTGGCCGCCGGAGTGGCTCACCGACGTGCACGCCGCCTGTTCGGTGCTGGCGCGGCACCCGCTCTCCACGCCCGACCAGCTCGTGGCGCACTACGACTTCCTGGACGGTCTGGGCGGTGCGGGCCAGGCCTCGCGCGTGCTCGACCAGGCGCTGGAGCGCTTCCCGGACTCGTTCGAGGTCCACGGGCGGCTGCGCCGGCGCGTGCTGCGCGAGTCGGGAGTCGACGGACTCGAGCCGGCCTACGAGGCGATGCTCGCCCGCGGAGATGCCGCCGCGCCCCTGCACTGGTACGCCGGGTACGCATCGTTCGTGACCGCCGAGTACCGGCGTCGCACGGGCCACGAGGCCGCGGCGCTGGCCGCCTACGACCGCGCCATCGCTCACCACGAGGCCGACGTCGCCCGCGATCCCGCGCGCGCCGCCGCGGCGGACGAGCAGATCGCGCTAGCCCTGGCCGGCCGCGCCCGTCTGGCCTACGAGCGCGGTGAAGACGACGTGGCGCTGACGGAGCTGCTCGCCGCCTTCGCCCGCGGACCCGAGGCGGCCGCGACCCAGGACGGACTCAACATCTCCGCCGTCGACACGGCCATGGTGCTGCTCGCACGGCTCGAGGACCGTGGCAGCGCGGAGGCCGCCGGCCGCCTGGCCGCGGCCCTCGGCGCGCTCGATCCGAAGATGCTGGAGATGCCGGCGTACGAGCCCACGGGCCCGGATGGCCGTGCGCGCATGCGTCGCTTGCCGGGCTCCGGCCGCCGCGAGCCGCCGCCGCGCAACCAGGACTGAGGCGCGGCGGCGCAGGGGCGTCCTGCGCGCTCCGGGCCGGGACGATCGCGTGGTAGGCTCCCGCCCCATGCCGATGGGGACCCACGACTCGCCGACCCTCCGGTCCAGCGCCCTGCGTCTGTTCGCGCTGTCCTTCGTGGCCCTGTTCCTCGAGCTGCTCGTGATCCGCTGGAGCCCGGCGGTCGTACGGCTCGTGGCCTACTACGCGAACCTGATGTTGATCAGCTCGTTCCTCGGGCTGGGCATCGGCGCCATGCTGGCGCTCCGCACGCGACGCTGGATCGGGTTCTTCCCGCTGCTCCTGGCGTTCGACATCGGCCTGCTGCACGGCGCGCGCTCGCTCACGCTGCCCGGCAGCACGTCGGAGTTCCGGTTCTTCCTGCATGATGCGCCGGAGCTGCTCAACTACGCGGTGCTGGTCGTGTTGTTCCTCGCCAACGCAGCGGTCTTCGTGCCGTTGGGCCAGGAGATCGGCCGCCTCTTCCACGCTCTCCCGACCCTGCGCGCCTACACCTGGGACCTCGGCGGCAGCCTGGCGGGCAGCGTCGCCTTCGGGTTGTTCTCCTTCCACGTCTTCTCGCCACCGGTGGGCATGGCCGCGGTGATGCTGCTGTACCTGGCGCTCGTGCCGAAGCGCACCTGGCTCTGGGCCCTGCCGCTGTTCGCGCTGACGTTCGTCTCGATCGTGCCGCTGCATGACCGCGAGACGATCTGGTCGCCCTACTACCACATCCAGTACTCACTCGTGGAGAGCAGTGAAGCGGCGCAGAGGCGGCGCGGGGCGCCGAGCGACGAGCGGGACGTCTCCGTCTCGGGCCTCGTCGACGAGGCCCCGCCGCTCTGGGTCGTGAGCGTCAATCAGGACTTCTACCAGCTGCACGGATCGATCGATCTCTCGCGCTACCCCGACGACGCACCCACGCGCGAGCGCATCGCCAACCTCGAGGACCAGTACCTGCTGCGACACGCCATCCGCCCGGGAGCGAAGCGCGTGCTCGTGCTCGGTTCGGGCGGCGGCATGGACGTCGAAGGGGCGCTGTTGTCCGGCGCCGAGCACGTCGACGCGGTCGAGATCGACCCCGAGCTCGTGGCCCTGTCGAGGCGTATCAACCCGGCGGCCCCCTACGACGACCCACGCGTCACGGTGCACGTCGATGATGCCCGGGCGTTCCTGCAACGGACGACCGAGCGCTACGACCTGGTCGCCTTCGGGCTGCTGGACAGCCAGGCCTTGTTCAGCTCGATGAGCAACCTGCGGCTCGACGGATTCACCTACACCGTGGAGAGCTTCGGCGCCGCGTGGCGCCTGGTGGACGACGACGGACTGCTGGCCATCACGTTCGCCGCCGGCCGTTCATGGCTCGCACCGAAGCTGATCCGCATGGTCGAAGCGGCCACCGGCCAACGACCGATCGTCTACGGCGCCGGCGCCTACCTGCTGCTGGCCGTGCCGCGCTTCGACGCGACGCAACTGCCGGCCAGCTTCGGTGTGTTCGACCTCATGCCGCGGGAAGAACAGCTGGCGGAGGTGCCCGTGGCCACCGACGACTGGCCCTTCCTGTACCTCTCCGAACGCACGATCCCACGGGACTACGTGATCGTCATCCTGAGTCTGCTCGTGGTGTCGTGCCTGGCGGTCCTCGGCCTGCGCGGCGGCGGCTTCGGCCTCGAGGACGGCCACTTCCTGTTCATGGGCCTGGGCTTCCTGCTGCTCCAGACCAAGAGCATCGGCGACGCGGCGCTCTACCTCGGGTCCACCTGGCTGGTCACCATGCTGGTCGTGTCAGGCGTGCTGGTGATGGTGCTGATGGCGAACTTCCTGGCCATGCGGCTGTCGTTCTCGCTGAAGCTCTACCTGCCGCTGCTGCTCTCGCTGCTGCTGATCTATCTCGTCCCGCGCGACTTCGTGTTGGGCTTCCCGTTCGCCGGCCGCATGACCTGGGTGGCGCTGATCCTGCCGCTGCCGATCTTCTTCGCCGGGCTCGTGTTCAGCACGACCTTCCGGCTGGCCAAGGTGCCTTCGGCGCTGTTCGGCGCGAACCTCGTGGGCGCCATGATCGGCGGGTTCTGTGAGTACCTGGGCATGGCGTTCGGCACCCGGCACCTGATGTTGATCGTGGTCGCCGCGTACCTCGCCAGCTGGGCCTGTCGCGTGAAGCTGGCGCGCGGCGCGCCGGCCTAGACCTGCTCGGGCGTCGCCCCGACCGACGTCGCGCCCGGGCGCCGCTCGCGCATCAAGGGGTGACACCCCGGATCGCGTTCGAGAGCGCGACGCCGAGCACCGCGCCGGCGTCCTGGATGGCCCACTGCGCGTACAACTCGGTGCCGCTCGGCACGCCGGCGGGCATCACGAAGGGCAGGGTGAACCCGCCGACGCCACTGGTCGGGAGGATCAGCGGGCCGAAGAACGGGACCGGCTTGAGGGTGCCGCCCTTGAACGGCGTGGGGTTGCTGGCCAGGCCGACGAACAGGCCCGACGTCGCTCCCGGCGCCGCGTTCGACAAGTCGAAGGCGTTGCCGCTGCCACCGGCGAGACTGCCGCTGCCGACCAGCACCGGGTCACCGGCAGCGCCGGCCAGGGCGCAGCCCTCGTCGGTCCACGGGCCGCCCTCGACCTCGATCTCCATCGAGGAGTAGTCCGCGTTCATGGCCTGGAACGGACCGTCCTCGATGGCCAGGTGGAACACCGAGAGACCCGTGAAGTCATAGCTGCCCACCGCGTCGATCAGGTCGAGCGACGGCAGGGTCGAGCCACCATAGGTGACTTCGAAGGCCTGCTTGAACGCGCCGAAGCCGCCGTTCTGCTCCAGCGCCACGGCCAGCGGGAAGTCGGGGTTGTTGGTCGTCAGGTAGAAGCCGTCGACGCCCGGGTCGTTGTCGCGGATCACGAAGTAGGGCGTGCCCGCGAAGGGGTTCTGGATGCCGACCACGGTGCCGCCCGTGAACTGGACCTCGAAGCTGTCCTCGTCGATGACGTAGCCACGGACCGGGAAGTTCGGGCTGCTCAGGAACTGGTCGGTATCGAGCAGGAAGGTGACCGTCATCGGACCGGTCTGGGCGTTGCCGAGGGGCGGAGCCGCCACGCCGTTGAAGAACAGGTCGCCGTGGATCGAGACGCGCACGGACGTGCCGGCGGTCAGGGGGCTCACCAGGCAAACGACGAGAAGCAGGGAAACGAGGGTGGAGCGCAGCATGGGAGGGTCCGACATCGGGGGAGAGCGGGCGGGCGGCCGTCGTCGACCGTCACGGGGGTGCACACGGATGCACCCCTGCCCGGATGCACCCACCGGACGTTAGTCCGGGTTTCCGGGCGTGGCAAGCTCGCTCGCCATTGCCGGTGCGGCCATCGCAGGGAATGATGGTCGATCCCGGAGTCGGGCGCGATCGCGCCCCCCCGCTGCGGGCCCGCCTCGCCCACGGATGCCCCCCATGCCCTCTCTCCGCGCTTCCATGCCCGCCGTGCTGGTCCTGCTCGCCCTGCTCGCGCCGACAGCCACCGCGCAGAAGTTCACCGACGTGCAACTGGGGGATGTGTTCAAGGGCGCGGTGACGGCCGGTGGGGACCAGGACGGCCTGCGCTTCGACGCCGTCGTGCTCACCGCGCTGTCCGTCACGATCAAGGGCAAGGACGGCCTGCTCCCCGTCGCGACCCTCGTGGAGACCGGGAGCAAGCAGGTGCTCGACACGATCCCCTTCGAGAAGGGCTTCGGCGGCAAGGCGTTCAAGATCGTGAAGTTCGTGCTGCCGGTGACGGGCACTTATGAGCTGATCATCGAGGGGCTGAACGGCACGAGCGGCAGCTACACGGCCAAGCTGAAGGGCAAGGTCGACAAGTCGCTCAAGAAGATCAGCCTCGCCGCGACGATGTCCCCGGGCACCGCCCTGGTCACCGACTTCGAGGGCGCGCCGAGCGCCCTGGCCACGATCACGGCGCGCCCGGGCAAGGCCAGCGGAGCCGTGCCGACGGTGGATCCGCTCGACCTGCCCGTGGGCGGCCCGCTCGACCTCACGCCCTTCGCCACGATCAAGGGCACCAAGACCACGATCAAGAAGGCGCCGCTCACCGACTTCGGCATCCACACGCTGACGGTCGTCAACGACGCGGTGCTCGGCCTCACCGGCGAGATCAAGGTGCTGATCAAGCTGAAGTTCGCCAAGCACAAGAAGGTGACCTTCATCGAGCCGCCGCCGGTCCCCGGGTCCATCGCGGGCGTGGTCGGCGTCCAGCAGATCCCGGTCCTGCTCGAGAACGAACCCAACGACGACATCGCCGACACCGAGATCATGGGTTCGATGAGCGTCGGTTCGCTGACGCGCATCCTCGCGACGCTGTCCTCGGGCAACGACTTCGACGGCTTCAACATCGTCTTCGAGGGTGCGCAGAGCGTGGAGTTCCTGCTGCTGCACGACATCCTGTCGGACTTCGACATCCTCTTCTTCGAAGGCGGCACGGCGAACTTCCTCGGCGCGCTCGACTCCGAGCTCGAGCCTGAGCTGGGCATCCTGGACCTGCCCGCCGGCGGGAGCATCGACATCCTGATCGCGGCGTTCGCTGGCAGCGGCGACTACCTCCTGACGATGCAGTCGGGGCCCTACAGCGGCGCCGACGATGCGACCGCGGCGGGCGCTGGGGGCCTTCCCGAGCCTTTCCAGGCGGCTCCGCGTCTGCGCGGCGAACACTCGGTGCGCCCCGCGCCGGCCGCGTTGATGGCGGCGCGCCGCGCCGTCGTCGAGCATGCGTTCGCCGAGGGGCAGGTCATGCTGAACTTCCGCGCGGGCACCAGCAGCGCCGCCGAGAGCTTCGCCGCCGCGCGCGGCCTCGACGTCCACATGGACTCGCCCTCGGGTCTGGTCGTGCTCCGCGACCCGGCGATCCGCGCATCGACCGAATCGACGGCGCTCAAGCGGGGACGCACGGTGAACCTGCTACGGCAGGTGAACCGCGCCGCCGAGGTCGAGCGCGCCGAGCTCGACTACGTCATGCAGGCCTCCGGCATCCCCAACGACCAGCTCTACAACCTGCAGTGGCACTACCCCCAGCTGAACCTCCCCGCGGCGTGGGACATCACGACGGGCAGCGCCAACGTGATCGTCTCGATCATCGACACCGGCATCACCGGGCATCCCGACCTGGTCAACCGCGACACCGGCACCGGCTACGACATGATCTCCGAGGCGTCGATCTCGCTGGACGGCAACGGGGTCGACCCCGACCCGACCGACGTCGGCGACAAGAACAACCAGGACGGCAGCTCCAGCTGGCACGGGACGCACGTGGCCGGCACCGTCGGCGCGCAGACCAACAACACCGAGGGCGGCGCGGGCGTGGACTGGGCCTGCGGGCTGATGCACGTCCGCGTGCTCGGTAAGGGTGGCGGCCTCAGCTCCGACATCAACGAGGGCATCCGCTACTCGGCGGGCCTGCCCAACAACTCGGGCACCACGCCGCCCAACGCCGCCGACGTGATCAACATGAGCCTGGGCGGCGGCGGCTTCTCACAGATCGTGCAGGACACCTGCAACGCCGCCGTGGCCGCCGGCACGACGATCGTCGCCGCGGCCGGCAACGAGAACACCGGACAGCTGTCGTATCCCGCCAGCTACGCCAACGTGATCTCGATCTCGGCCACCGACTTCAACAAGAACAAGGCGCCCTACAGCAACTTCGGCACGGGCATCGACGTGGCCGCGCCGGGTGGCAACGTGAGCGCCGACCTGACCGGCGACGGCTACGCCGACGGCGTGCTGAGCACCCTGGTCAGCGAGAGCGGCGGCGGACTCACGCCGTCCTACGTCTTCTACCAGGGCACCTCGATGGCCTCGCCGCATGTGGCCGGCGTGTGCTCGCTGCTGCTTGCGGTGGATCCGGCGCTGACCCCGGCGCAGATCGAGAACCTGCTCAAGACCACGGCCGAGGACCTGGGTGCGCCGGGACGAGACGACATCTACGGCGACGGACTCGTCGACGCCCTGGGGGCGGTCCAGGCCGCGCAGGGTGGTGGCAACCCGAACCCGGTGCTGTCGGTGTCCACCAACAGCCTGAACTTCGGCACGACCAGCACGACCCTGCCGATCTCCATCGCCAATGCCGGCGGCGGCGATCTCAACGTGAACTTCGTGGTGGTCGAGTTCAGCGGCGCCGGCTGGCTCTCGGCGCAGGCCATCGGCAGCACGATCAACGTGACCGTCGACCGCAACGCCGTGGCCGCCGGCAGCTACACCGGCCAGGTGCAACTCACCAGCAACGGCGGCAACGCGAACGTGGCCGTCTCGATGAGCAAGACCACGGGCGGCGGCGGTGCCCAGGGGTTCCTCGACGTCGGGACCGTGTTCGTGCTCGCCGTGGACCTCGTCACCAACATCACCGTGGGCCAGGCCACGGCGAGCCAGGGCATCCCCGGGTATCAGATGGACGGCGTGCCCCCGGGTGCCTGGCTCATGGCCGCCGGCCCTGATCTGGACAACGACAACTTCATCTGCGGCCTCGGCGAGCCCTGCGGGCTCTACCCGGTCCTGAGCGACCCGGTCCTGGTGGGCCTGCTCGACGGCGGCTTCCTGGCCGGCATCGACATCCCGGTCTTCGACGATCTGGCCCTGCCCGCGGTGGCCGGAAGCGGCGGCTGGGTGCTTCCCGCCCAGGGCTTCGAGGTGGCGCCCACCGGTCCCTGATCAGGTTGCCGGCGCCCGGGGGCACCGCATTCCACGCGTCAGCGCTCGGCGGCACTCCGACCCGCGTCGAGCTTGAGCAGCCAGAGCATGCGGTCCTCGGCCAGCATCCCGTGCCGAGGACTGGGCTCCAGCGCCGCGAGGATCAGGTCGGCCGCGGCTCGCTGAGCCTCCTGCCAGCGGCCCCAGGCCTCGCGCCGAGCAGCGATGGCCTGATCGGTCGAGGGGTCGGCAGCAAGCGCGGACTCGCTGGCCCGTTGGACCCGACGCGCCGCATCGAGGTCTTGCAGCGCCGCGCTCACCGTGGCCGCGAAGAGCTCCGCCCGCGCAGGCTCCAGCTCCAGGTACGCCGCGGTCGCGCCGACGGCGGCCTCGGTGAAGCCGTCCTTGCCGAGGCGTGCCGCGCCGTTCTGCAGGTTGGCCAGCTCGCGCCAGAGCTGATCGAGGCTCTGGACGTCGGCGGTCGACGCCATGCGTCCGGCCTCGTACAGCCGTCCCGCGGTCTCGGTGCTCTCGGCGTCCTCGCGGTGTCGCCAGTACATCAGCGGGAGACCGCCGACGAGCACGATCAGGGCCGCGATCACCACCGTCGACAGGGACGAGGCGCCTCGGGACGACCTTCGTCCTCGTCCTCGCCAGCGTCCTCGCCGCGCCCAGCCCGACCTCATCGCCGACCTCTCGCGCCGGGCTCGATCCAGTTGATCAGGTTGACGATCTGCGACGGCGCCGCGGTGGCGGGCACGGTGCCCCACCAGCCGTAGGGCTCGTTGCCCATGAGCAGGAAGCCCAGGTGCTGATTCAGGTCGGTGCCGTAGTCCGGTTCCCAGGGGTCGTAGTACCCGAGACCTTCTCGCAGCTCGTGGATGTCCGCCGGCGAGCCGGTCAGGAACAGCCAGCCCGGGCCCACGCCATAGGCCTGCGCGTACTCGGCCAGCTTCTCGGGCGTGTCGGTCTCGGGCTTGAGCGTGATCGAGTACATCCAGAAGTCCTTGCCCGCCCGCTCCCCCATCAGCTTCTGAACCTCCACGAGGTTCGCGGTGGCGGTGGGTCAGAACTTCGTGCACCCGCAGTACATGAAGTTGATGGCGACGATCTTGCCTTCGACAAGATCCTCGTGGAAGCGGACCGTCTCGCCCTCGTGCGTGGTCAGCAGCACGTCGGGGAAGCGGTCCTCCCAGCGGACCGTCTCCTCGGACACCGGGCTCCACGCCGCCAAGATCTGGTCGGCGACGAGGAGCCCGGCGACTCCGAGGACGATCCCCGCGATGACGGGGGGTCCACGCATGGGTTACGGCGCGGCCGGGATCACGTCCCACCTGGCGAGCATCGCGTGATCCTCGTGCACGGTGTTGTGGCAGTGGATCGGGTACTTGCCCAGGAAGTCACGCACCCGGATCAGCATCTCGATCGTGTCCCCCGGCCCGATCACCGTCACGTCCTTGCGACCGCGCTCGACCTTGGAGGGCTTCTTGCCGTTCCGCTTCTGGATCTGGTGCTCCTCGAGGTGGATGTGCACCGGGTGTTCCCAGTCCTCCGCCGCGTTCACCAGGAACCAGCGCTCCGCCGTGTTCTGCGTGACGGTCGTCATCACGAAGTTCTCGTCGAAGGGCATGCCGTTGATCGTCCAGATGCCGTTCTGGTTGTCGAAGACGAAGGTCTTGTCAGCCACGACCTCGGACTTCTTGATCTTCGGATGATCCCGGGTCTTCTTCGGGATCTTGCTGTTGTCCGGACCCGTCGACTCGATGATGCGAAACTCCATCAACTTGGCCGCATCCTCGGGGTCGAGCTTGATGCCCGTGGCCCCCTTGCCGTTGAGCTGGTCCTCCAGGTTGAGGAGGTAGATCTTCTCGCCCACGTCGTACTTGCTGAAGTCGACCACGATGTCGATGCGCTCGGCGACCGTGATGCGGGCGTCCTTCACCTTGACCGGCTTCTTCAGCAGGTTGCCGTCGTTGGAGATGAAGTGGAACGGCTTGCCGGACGAGAGCGCGATCCGGTAGAGCCGCGACGGACCGACGTTCAGGACCCGGAAGCGGTACTTCCGCGGCTCGACCTCGAAGTACGGCTGGACCGCCATGTTGACCGTGTACTGGTCACCCAGGAAGCCGTCCGTGTTGAAGATGTCCATGAACAACTCGTACCCCGGCGCCGGGCCGAACTTCTTGTCCGCCAGTTGCAGCGGCACGTCGTAGGCGCCGCTGGGCAGGTGCGACGCCTGCGGGTCCGGGTCGTTCTCGTCGTTCGAGTCGTACTCGTCGTAGTAGATCGTGAAGCCGGTCAGACCCTTGTAGGTGTTCTGCGCGGTGAAGTCGAAGCGGTGGTCGTGGTACCAGAGCGTACCCAGGGACTCCCGCGGGTCGTCCCCGGCGAAGAACATCGTGTAGTGGTTGTCCTTGAACACGCCGGACGGGAAGAAGTCCGCCGGGTTGCCGTCGCTCTCCGAAGCCGTGTGGGCGTTGTGCAGGTGGATCGTCGTCTCCGGCTTGCCGAACGGGAACTCGCCGCCATCGCCGGCCATGGGTAGGTCGTTGTGGTAGCGCACGAGGAACGGCTCCCCGTAGTTGGCCACGTAGGTCTCGCCCATCGGTTCGCCGTTGAAGCCCCACACGATCGACGGCGGCAGGTCCGGATGGAACTGGTGCGTCGTCTCGAAGATGTGGGTGTCATAGAAGCTGACCGGCGGGTGCTCGTCGTAGAGCTGGTGGTTCTCCGGGACCGGCGGACCACCGACCAGGGACTCCACCGGCACCGACGTGGCGATCGGCGGGATCGGCAGGGGCTGGATGAACGGCGTCAGCACGAGGTTGCCCTCGGTGCAGAATTCACCCGTCTGCTGAAGGCAGTTGAAGTTGTCGGTGATGACCGGCTCTTGCGGCTCGTCGGCTTCAGGAAGCTGGACGGCGGTGAGGAAGGCGTCCTCGGCGATGGACCCCGCACGGGGGTCGGGAATGATCGGTCACACAACCCACGGGAAGCCATCGCTCCCGTCCGGGTTGCGCTGGTTCAGGACGATGAAGCCCTGCGCTTCGAGGTCGTTGATCTCCGACAGGCGCTTGATGATCGGTGTGCCGTCGAGGTCGAGCCCGTTGCGCTCCTCGAGTTCGGCCAGCGCCGCGATGCCCTCAGGCGAGGTCAGCCCCGCCTCGGTGTAGGCCGGGAAGGTCAGCCGCCACAGGCCGAGCGGGTTGTCCGTCAGGTAGCCCGACGAGGTGTCGAACATGTTGTCCTGACGACGGTTCGGCGGCGCGGGGCTCAGCGGCAAGCCGCCGTCCTTCTTCGGGAACAGGAACGCGCGGAACTCGTTCGCGACCTCCAGCGCGTGCTCACCGGCCGCGTTGTCGAGGAACGACTCCGCCACGAGGTTCGCCGGCGGCGCGGGGTAGTAGAGCAGCTCCCCGACCGAGTTGTAGCCACCGTTCACCTCGATGATGCGCGTCTTGTTGCGCGTCTTGTCCTTCGACTTGCCCTTCGTGGCGTTGGCGTCGTCAGGGCTGATGCGGAAGGTGAACTGGCTCGGGTCGAGCCCGTTCTTCTTGTAGTGCCCGTCCTTGAAGTCGAACGGAGTGTCGAAGGGCAGCTTCTTGTTGGCCTGCCCGAACACGGCTCCCTGGAGGCACAACACAGCCAGCCCCAGGGCGAACAGAGTTCGCCTGCTCATGAATGCTTCCTCGCTTGGATTTCAGGGGGCGCTTTCGGTCTGCCCGACCTGGCGCACCCTCGATCAGGTTCTGCCAAAAAATACCACGGATCCCGAAATCCCGAAGCCATCCATCCCCGAGAGGTTTCCTGTGTCGCGTCGAGCGCGACAGGCCGGCAGGCCGACGCCGACGGGCCGACGGGCGCAGACCGACAGGGTGGCTCGCCGGCGCGGCGGGTCAGCGCCGCTCGAACAGACCCTCTTCGACGGGTCCGTCGACCTCGATCGACGTCAGCGTGCGGCAGCGCCCGGGCCAGCGGACGCCGTCGAACCACACCACCCGCTCGCTGGGCAACAGCAAGCCCTCGACCCGTACCCAGGCGCCGAACTCCTCGCGCACCGGGCCGAAGGCGGCATTCGGCCCGCGATCGGTGTAGGCGAGGCCGACCAGGCCGCCGCCCTCCGGATCGAGGTGCAGCGTCGTGGTGATCCCACGGTGCCACACCGTGACCCGGTCCACCTCCTGATCGCCGAGGGTGGCCGATTCCTCGGCCACGGCGACGAAATCGTCGTCGTGGCGCGCCCGCAGGAGCACCAGCGGATGCCGTTCCGCCTCCCGGCGAACCGCCCATGCCTGCTCGGGAGCCAGGTCGAAGGTGCCCTCGTCGCCGATGAAGCCCGTCGCCCCGTCCAGGACGCACACCTGCCGCCAGCCGCCCCACCAGCGCTCGGTCCGGATGCGATCGGGGAGGGCCACGATCAGGGCTTTGCCGGTCGAGACCGCGTCCTCGCCCTCGCCGTAGGGCTCCTCGAAGCGCTGGCGCAGACTGGACACGGAATCCACGCGCGCGGCGCCGCCTAGCGAACGCACGGCCGCCTCGACGAGCGCCGCGCCGCGCAGACGGGCCGCGGTCCCCGCGGTGGGCACCTCGTCAGGAGTTCCGAGCAGCTTGTCGGGCGCCGCGAGGAAGCCCTTCCGGCACGCCTCCGAAGCGAAGATGTAGAGGGAACCGTCGTGCACGGCATGGATGTCGGCGCGGCCGATGCCCGAGAGCGGCCCCATCCGCGCGCAGGCACCGCCCATGCGGATCCCGAAGCGGTGCGGGTCGGCAAGGAACGCGGCGCGGTTCTGCTCGTCCTCGAAGCGATACGTGAAGCGGCCGAGTTGCTCGGACAGCTCCTCGCGGCCTGCGACCTCGCGACCCTGGAGCAGCGCCACCGGATCGAACGTCAACGTCCAGGGGTCGGTCGTCTCGACCGGGCGGTCGTCGTCAGCGCACGCGACCGGCGTGATCAGTGCCAGCGCGGACAGTACGAGGGGCAGCAGCGTCATGGACGGTTTCATGGGCGGGTCAGCTCCGGACCATCATCCTCGCGGGCGCACCCCTGCCGGGCAAGCCACTCATCCCGTGCGCCGACAGCCGCCGCACCCCCCTACCCGCATTCACTCCAGCGTCCCGCCCCCACCCGCGCGGCTCGACGCCGCGGGCGGGGCCGACGGCCCGTCACGGAAGGACGGTTCCCAGCAGTCCCTGCGTGGACGTGAAGCCCGCGCTCCCGGTGTCGTCCACGATCCAGTACTGGAACGCCGCGGTGAACAGCGGTGGCAGGCCCGGCGGCCAGGGCGCGATCACGCTGGCGGTGCCGTCGCCATCGGTGGCTTGCGCATCGAGGATCAGGTCCGGCTGCGGCACCAGGACGCCGCCCTTGAACGGTGCGCCGAGCAGCGAGGCACCGACCACGAGGAAGGACGGGGCGAAGGGGCGCGCCCCGTTCACGGTCACGCGCACGAGTTCCCCCGGGAACAGGGTGCCCGCCACGTCGATCCAGGGGACACCGGAGGCTCCGGGCGAGCCCGCGGCCAGGGGCACCCACATGGGCGGCGCGATCGGCGCCGTGAAGGCGTACACGTCGAACGGGAAGTCCTTCATTCCCGCCAGGACCGAGGTGCCGTCGAAGGCCAGGTCCGCCCCGAGAAAGTCGCCCGGCTCGGCATCCGAGGCGGCGAGGCGTCCCTGCGGCCACCAGCGCGTCCCGTCGTGACGGAACACCTGCACCGCCCCGGCATGGTCACCGACACCGTCGTGGAAGGGCGTGCCCACGCACAGCAAGTTGCCCTCGAGTTGCACCCGCGCCCACGTGATGGGGGTGAAGGCCTCGTCGGCGACGCCGATCCGCTCCACGAAGACCCACTCGACGCCGTCGTACTCGAACAGGAACACGCCGCCCGACGCGCCGGTGATGAGATGCTTGCCCGAGACCACCGCCATCCGGTCCCCGTCGATGCTGATCGACGCACCGAAGTTCGCGCTCACCGGACCGGGCGGCTGGACCAGCAGCTGTTCCTCGGTCCACGACGCACCCACGCGGCGGTAGATCCGGACCTCGCCGGGGTCCACGGTGTTGCCCGTCGCGCCGAGGGCCGCCACGTCGCCATCGATGGCGAGCGTCACCGCGTGCTGCGCCTGAGGCTGGGTCGCGGGCAGCAGGTGCTGTTCCACGACCCAGAGCACGCCGTTCCAGCGATAGACCCAGGCGGCTCCGAAGTTGACGCCGACGGTGTCGTCGCTCGGTGCCCCGACGAGCAGCGTGTCGCCGTCCATGGCCACGGCACGACCGAACCCCGATCCGCCCTGCGGCGTGGAGGGCAACGTCTGGGTGAGCGTCCAGCTGCCGCCGCTCTCGGCGTACACGTAGGCTTCTTCGGCGCCCGAGCCCACCACGGCCTGCGCGCCGTTGGTCGCGATCTGCCGTCCGAAGGACTTGAAAAGGAACGGGTTGGGGTCGAAGAGTTCGTCCTCTTGCACCCACTGCCCCGCCGACTTGCGGAAGACGAAAGCGCGGTTGGTGCTTCCGAAGTCGCCGGCGACTCCCGCGGCGAGCACACCCTCCGCGAGATCGAGGGCATCGCCGAAGAGCGGTTCGGTCCCGCCGTCGTTGCCGAAGCTCTGGTCCTGCCACTGCGCCCTGAGCGGGCCGACGAGGAAGACCGAGAGGACCGCCGCGGGCGCGAGAACGGACCAGCATCGCAGCATGGGGCGCTCCTGGGCGGGGGGCGATCCAGCGTAGCGCGTTCCCGGGCCGCCGTGTCCGCGGCATCGCCCGAGCGCGGCTCCGACGTCCACAGGCGGCTTGTCGAGCACGTCCGCACGCCGCGGGATAGTCTTCTGCTGAGCCCTCGCAGCAACCCGCCTGGAGCCCCCCGGGACCATGAACGCCCCCCTCCCTGCCTCGCCCCTCGTGATCGGCCACCGCGGTGCGGCGGGCTCGGCACCGGAGAACACCCTGGTCAGCCTCGTGACGGCGGCACGACAGGGTGTGCGCGTGGTGGAGTTCGACGTGCGCCTGGCGCGGTGCGGCACCGCCGTCCTGCTCCACGACGACACCCTGGAGCGCACCACCAACGGGCACGGGCGGGTCGACGCCATGGACGCCGCCGGCCTCGCGCGCCTGGATGCGGGCTCCTGGTTCGATGCGCGCTTCGCCGGCGAGCAGCCGCCGACGTTCGCGGAAGCCCTGGCCTCGCTCGCGCTGCTCGATCTGCGCGCCATCGTCGAGTTGAAGACCAGCGCGGCCGCCGCGCCGGCAACGGCCCGCGCTGTCGCCGACGGCCTGGCCCACGCACCCGACGGCCTGGCCTGCATGGTCTCGTCGAAGGAACCGCGCGCGCTGCAGGTGCTCTCCCGGCTGACGGCCATCCCGCGCGCCTACGTGCTCCCCGAGCCGACCCAGGCGCAACTCGACGACGCCCTCTCGCTCGGCTGCGCGGCGGTCCATCTGGGTGCGCCGGCCCTGGATCCCGAACGGGTCGCACGCATTCGCGGTCTCTTCGTCTCGGTGGGTGCCTTCACCGTCAACGACCCCGAGACGGCCGCAACCCTCGCGTCCTGGGGCGTGGACACGCTGTTCAGCGACCACCCCGAGCGCCTGCCCGCGGCGTGGCTCGATGGCCAGGGCGGCTTCCGGCTCTCGAGGCGACACGGACGCCGCTCCCCGCCCGCGGCCTGAGCCGGTCGGCCCTACCAGCCCGAGGTGAAGCAGTCCGACAGCGCGTGCTGCTCGGCCAGGTAGCGGGTGATCGGGAGCCCGGCCAGATCGCGGAAGTCGCGCGCGAGATGCGACTGGTCCGCGTAGCCACCGTCCAGCGCCAGTCCCGCCAGCGAGGCGCGTCGCGCGTCGGCCAGCCGGGTCACCACGCGCTGGAAACGCACGACGCGACACAGGGCCTTGGGCGACAGACCCACCTCGCGGTCGAAGCGGCGCTCGAGGCGACGGCGACTCCACCCCAGGCCGGCCGCGAGCTCCGCCACGGTCACGCTCCCCGCCGACGCCTCGATGCGGTCCACCGTGGCACGCACGGACTCGATCACATCGTCGCGACCGGTGACGCAGCGCTGCAGGTGCTCGGCCAGCAAGGCCACGCGTCGCTCGTCGTCAGGCGCCTCCTGGACACGCTCGACGAGATCCGCCGGCAGGCCGCACTCCAGATCGTCGAGCGGCACGATGCCGTCGGCCAGCCCGCCGAGCGAGGCTCTCAGCACGCTCGCCCCGGCCCACGGTTGCAGACGGACGCCGACCATGTCGACCGCGCCGGTGGAGACGAGCAGCGCCGCGGTGCGGAGTTGTCCGGCGACCACGGCGGCCGGCTGCGTCTCCTCACGACCGTCCGCGTGCCGCCGCAGCATGGGCGCCGCGCGATGCACGACGAGTTCAGCGCAGCCATCCGGCAGCACGCGCTCCACGGCGCCGGCGCCGTCCGCGTCCCGCAGGATCCAGAAACAGCGCACGACGGCGCGCAGCGACGGTGGAGGCGGCAGCTCGCGATACAGCATGGCTGCATCGTACCGCGGCCGCGGAGGTCCGCGGGAGCCCGCGCGAGGTCCCGCGCCGTCAGCTCAGCGGGCCCGGGTCTTCGTGTGCAGCTCGATCACCAGCTTCACCGGCCCACTCCCCATGTCGCCCTCCAGCTCGATCAGGAGCGTGTCCTCGGCGGTGCGGTGGTAGGTGAATTGCTGCGGGAAGTCGTGCTCGGGGTTGGCGAACACGGCGCGCTTGTCGGCCAGCGAGAAGTCGCTCAGCGTGAAGGTCACGCTGCGGTTGCCGAACGGGTACGGCGTCATGCGCAGCTTGCCGCCGTCCAGGAAGAACTGCTCGAAGTCGATCATCACCACGCGACCGCCGCGCAGTTCCTTGCTCGCTCCCAGGACCTGCCCACCCTCGGGCGTGGAGTACCAGCTCTTCCAGGTGCTCGTCCCGTCGGTGCCGGTCCACTCGCCGGCGAGGAAGGCGAGGTCTTCGAGGCGCGGCTCCATGGTCACGCGCTCTCCGTCGGGAACGACGACGCGCGGGAGCTCCTGCGCGGCTTCCTGCGCGGCTTCCTGCGGCGCGCCCAGGCTGATCGCGATCAGCAGGCAGGACGCCGGCAGCGACGCGATGGGCGACGAGCACAGGACGGGCATGGACAGGAGGCTCATGGTCGATCTCGTTGACGGGGGACGGGAACCCGGACGCACTCCGGCATCCGCGGCACCGAGACTGGCCGATCGAGCGGCCCCCGTCTTGAAGGAATGCGACAGGCCCCGCCCCGGGGCCCGCGCCTCACTCCAGCAGGAGCACGGCCGCGTCCGTCAGCGTGCCGCCCTTGACCGCCTGGGCCTCATGCACCCACGCCTGGAACAGGATCGGCAGGCCGACCAGCAACACGTCGTTCGGGATCGGCATGAGCAGCGCCAGCTGGCCGTCCGGTCCCAGGGGCAGACCGATGGGCCCGATGAGCGGGGGCAGGATCTGCAGGATGCCGCCGAACTTCGGCAGCGGGACCGACCCCGGCACGAACCCGATGAGCAGCTCCGCCTGGTGGTCGGGCGGCCCGACGAAGGTCAGCTCCACGGTCCCACCGAGTTGGGGCACCCCCTGCACCAGGATGCCGGTCTCGATCACGTCGTGACGGGTGTCGATGTCCGGCGCGAGCAGCGTCTGGTGCAACCCGCTGGGCCACAGCACCTCGATGCGGTCGAGTCCGTCCTCGGTCCCGAGTCCGAGCTGCCGCACCGGGCTGTCCGTGTTGCCGAAGCCCTTGCCGGCCGAGAGATCGGTCCAGATGTCGCGACCCGACGTGGTCACCGCGTGGATGCGGGCACCGACGGCCTGGCGGTTGCTGACCACGCCCGTGAGCGCGACCTTCACCCAGTGGTTGTCGTTGCCCTGGTTCAGCAGCAGGTAGTTCTGCTCGATCGTGTTGGCGAGGTTGGCGGGCCCACCCGAGTTGATGTAGACGTCGACGTCGCCGTCGTCGTCGAAGTCCCCGAAGGCGCTGCCGTGGTTGCGCGTGTTGCCGAGGCCGACGAGACCGCTGCTGACCGTCACATCGGTGGCCTCGAGGTCCCCGGAGGCGCCCGGCTGCAGGCTCAAGAGCACGTCCCAGGAGCCTGACGCGGGGCTGCCCGTGCCGATGTAGAGTTCCGGGTAGCCGTCGTTGTCGAGGTCTCCGCTGTTGTGACCCATGTCTTCCTGGGCACCGAGACCGAGCGCCCCCGACACGTCCTCGAAGGTCCCGTCGCCGTTGTTGAGCAGCACCCTCGACACCGTCGTCACCACGGTCTTCTGGTACTTGGGCAGGTAGACGTCCATCCAGCCGTCGCTGTTGAAGTCCTCGAAGACGAAGCCGAAGTTGCGGCCGGGGCTCGACACACCGGCGGGCCCGGCGATGTCGGTGAACGTCCCGTCGCCGTTGTTGCGCAGCAACAGGTTCGCGCCGGCGTTGTCGCCGACCCCGAGGTCGGCCCAGCCGTCGTTGTCCACGTCGGCGCTGCCACAGTGCCGGAAGTTCCCGACGAGCCCCCCGAGCCCCGCCTCGACCGTCCGCTCGACGAAGACCATGCCGCCCTGGTTGTGCAGCAGGTGCACGTGCCCCAGCGCGCCTCCGATCTGGATGCCGTCGGCGAGGAAGACGTCGAGCAGTCCGTCCCGGTCATAATCGAGGGTGGTCACGCCGTGGGTGCGGAACACGCCGCCCAGGTCGCCGGCCTGCGACGACACGTCGGTCAGCCCACCGAGGGTGTTGATGTCGTTGCGCAGGAAGGTGGCGGGCTGGGCCTCGTAGAAGCCTCCGTTGGCCGTGACGACGTCGGGGTCCCCGTCGTTGTCGAAGTCCGCGACGGCCATGCCCCACGAGCGCGTCTGAGCGTCGGCCGCGACGCCCCAGGCCTGACTGACGTCGGTGAAGGTGTGGTCCGGGTTCTGGCGGAAGAACCGGTTGCGCTGCTCGTCGTTGGACGTCGCCAGGTCGAGCAGGCCGTCGCCGTCGAAGTCGACCATGGCCGCGCCGCGTCCGAACGTCGGGGCGTTGGTTCCCGTGGTCGCTGCGGCCTCCATGAACTGGAGCTGCGCGGAGAGGGAAGTGGCGAGGAGCAGCAGCGCTCCGGCCTTGTGGATCACGGACATCATCGGGCTCCAGTCACTCGGCCCGAGTGCGTGCTTCCGCACGGAGCTTGAGGCATGAGCCCGCCGGATGCCATGGGGCACGTGCCCTCTCAGCCGCTCGGCGCGAATCCGTGTTCCGACAGATGCGCCACGAGTGCGTCCCGCAACAGGCCTCCGTCGACGTAGCCCTCGATCCCGCCGATCTGCGCGGCCCGTTCCGCCGCCGCGAATCGGGTCGTGGCGACGGTGTAGATCCGCGCCGGATCGATGCCGTCGAGGCGTGCCCTGAGGGCCGGGCCCAGATGGCTCCCGCGGACCTCGACCTCGATCACGCCGTCCTGCCAGCTCTCGGCCACCCAGACGTCCCCGCTCCGGACCCGACCGGCCGCGAGCACGCCGACCGCGCTCTCGACCGGATAGTAGGCCAGGTCGGTCCCGCGTCGCTCCAGCAGGGCCTGTTCGAAGAGTGCCGCCAGACTCGGGCCGGCGCGCCTGCGCGGGTTGTCGCCCAACAGGGGACCGACACTGAGTGGCGCCGTGCCGTCCCGCGCGATGTTGATGAACGCGTGGACGTGCGGGTGGCCACGGAAGTAGAGCACCGTGCCGGGGCCCTCGAGGCGGAAGACCTGCCCGCCCGTCGCGCCCTCCTCGCCTTGCTCGAACCACGCGATCGACAGGGCGTCGACGCCGCCGTTGTGTTCGAGGCACTCGAGGGCATAGGCGCTGTCGGCCTCGGGGTAGTCGGAGAGCAGGCCCGCGACGAGCGCGCGCGCTTCCGCCCGCGCCGGCGCCGGGCAGTCGCCCACGCGCACCCCGGCGAAGTCACCGGCCTCGCCCTGGACCTCGATGCGCGTCTGGATCGGCGCCTGGGTCACCGTCGCGGCGCGGCGCTGCGCGCGTGAGAGTGCGTCGAAGACCCGTTGGCCCGCGAGGCACTGGTCGCGGTACAGGTTGCCCGGGAGCCCGAAGGTCCCGTTGCCGCGCTGATCCCCGTAGACGAGAGGTCCGCCGAAGGCCCCACCCTCGCGATTGCGCCCGCCCACGCGCAGGTTCAGATGCGGCCCGCTGAGCACGACCTGCCAGTCGTCCTGGCGCGGATCGCCGCAGATCAGCAGGCGCATGAGGTGCACGCCCGGCCAGTTCAGCAGGTACTGGCGCGGCAGGCGCTCGCGACCCGACGGCGAGAGGCCGACGTGGAACAGGTCGTTGATGCAGCGGCGCTGCTCGCGGTCGAACGTCGACAGGTCCACGTCCAATCCGCAGCCCGCGACGCCGCGATTGTGATACTGACGCGCCGGGTGGTCGTAACCCACACAGGTCTTCGCCCGCGTCTCGTCGTCGAGGGACGTGAACAGTCGGACGGCGAGCTGGCGCGCCGGCAGCAGTTCCTCACTGCGTCGCGGTGGGAGCAGCACCCACCCGCCGGCGAGACCGGCAGCGGCCGTGGCGCCCAGAGAGGCGCCGAGCTTGAGCACGTGGCGACGTTCCATGGCGGCTCCATGCTACCGGCGCCGCGCGACCCGTCGGTGGAATCGTGGATGGCGTCAGAGATCGCGGCCGTGACCGACCAATACAGGTTGGGGGATCGCACCGAGGCTCGCTTCCCGGCACTCGGGGTCCCCGGAAGGGGGCGACATGAAGACCATCCGATCGGAACCTCGCGCGGCGCTCTCGGCGGCCACCGTGGTGCTCATCAGCCTGTGGATCACGTCTCCGGCGCTGGCGGTCGTGGCTCCGCACGGCGGCGGACACACGCCGCTGGGCGGCAAGACGGTGACCGTGACCGCGATCCCCAATCCCTTGCCTTCGCCGACCGGTGGCGGCAAGGCCACGACGGGGACGATCGGGACGTCGCCCTCGGCGCGCGCGCGCCCGGCCAGCACCGCGGCGGTGGGTTCCCGGGGTGGCGCAGGATCATCGCGCGCGGCTCGCTCCGGCGCCTCGAACGGGCTCGGGTTCCAGCCGGATCACGCCGGCCAATGGGAGTTCTGGTGGGCGGCGAATCGCGATGGCCTGCTGCAGCGCTCGGAGCAGTCGCGGCAGCGCAGCGAGGTGCTCACGGACGGCGTCGGCATGCTCTCGGGTCGTGGCCGCAGCGCCTCCAGTTACGCCGACGACGCGGAGAACCTCGGGCACGAGTTGTTGCCCGTGATCAGCGCGATCCTGCGCGCCGAGGACGACGACCTGATCTGCGACTCGGGCGCCCTCGCCCTCGCCCGCCTGGCCGACGAGACCCATGCGCCCTTCGCGCTGCCCGACCTGGTGTCGCTGCTGGAGCACTCGACGCTCTCGGTGCGCACCTCGGCCACGCTCTCCCTCGGTGTGCTGCCCGGCCGGCAGGCGACGTCCACGCTGATGGGGCTGATGGCCGACGCCTCCACGGGGCGTCGCGCGATCGGCGAGGACCGCGTCCCGTGGCAGGTGCGCTCTCACGCAGCCCTCGCGCTCGGACTCTCGGGAGACCCGGAGGCGGCCGCGTCGCTGCTCGACCTGGCCCTGCACGCCGCCGCGTCCGACCGCGATCTGCGCGCCTGCGCGGTGACCGCCTTGGGCCTGATCGACGAGGCTGCCTTCGATGACCGCGTGACCGCGGGTCTGTTGTCGCTGCTCGAGGATCGCGACGAGGATGCGGTGGTCCGCGCCCAGATTCCGGTGGCCCTCGCCCGTCTCGGTGTGCAGTCCACGGCGAGCCGTCTCGTGGCCCTGTTGCGCCACGACAAGACCGACCGGTTCGTACGGCAGTCGTGCGCCGTGGCCCTGGGTACGCTCACCGAGCTCGACGACAAGTCGCGCATGAAGCTGCTGCGCGACCTCGCCACCGAGGCCACCGACGACGGGCTGCGCCACCTCGCCATGATCGCCGTCGCGCGCGTCGGCGCGAAGGCCGACGCGGCGGATGCCAAGCGCCACAAGGACCTGGTGCGCTTCTTCGTCGGCGAGTTGCGCCGTCCCTCGCGCAAGACGGATGTGGGCTGGACCGCGCTGGCCGCCGGTCTCTACGGTCGCACCCAGGATGCGGGCCGCAAGGACCTGGCCAAGGCCCTGTCCAAGCAGTTCGACGACCAGAAGAACCCCTCGACGCGGGCGGCGCTGGCCCTGGCCCTGGGCCTGCTCGGCGCCGAGGGTGTGGCGGCGGATCTGCTGAGCGAGTTCCAGGAGCGCGGCGACGAGGAGTATCGCGGCCACGTCGCCCTGGCTCTCGGCCTGCTCGACCACGTCGACGCGGCGGACGCCTTCCACGAGGAGCTCGGGCGCGCGTCGACCTCGGTGACGCTGCGACTCCAGCTGGTGCGCTCGCTGTCGCTGATGAACGCACCCGGGACCGCCGACGTCCTGCTGGGCCTGCTCGAGGCCTCCGACTCCGCGGCCATCAGCTGGTCGGTCTCACGCGCCCTGGGTGAGCTGCGGGATCCGGGGTCCGTCGACGCGCTGGTCGCCATCGCGGAGGACACGGGCCGGACCGAGTTGCCCCGCGCCTTCGCCGTCCTGGCTCTCGGACTGATCGGAGAACGTTCGGCGGTGCGCTGGAACGTCCCGGTGATCGAGGAGAGCAACTACCTGGCCACGGTGGAAACCCTGGCCTCGCTGATCACGCTCTAGGAACGAGACCGCCCGCGGTGACCGGAGGACCGGATCGCCGCGGGCGGTCGTGTGGACAGGCGGCACCCGCGCGAGCGGATCCCGTCCGGATCGACCTAGAGGCCGAAGGTCTCGAGCAGACCATTGCTGGCCGAGACGCCCTTCGGCGCGGCCGGGTCCACCACGAAGACCTGGTGGTAGAGCTGCAGGCCGTCGAGACCGGTCATGACCGGCACCTCGAACTGCAGCGTCATGTTGCCCCCGCCGCCGCCGACACCCGGCACGAACAGGCCCAGGGTCATGAACACCGGGCCCGCCGGATCGACCAGGAGATCGGTGCCCTTGAACTGCTGCGTCCCCGGGGCCAGGCCGCCCGAGCTCACGAGCAGCACGCCCGGCGCGCCACCCAGGAAGTCACGGAACTCCAGGCCGATGGTGTGCCCCGAGCACGGCGAGAAGATCGCGCCGAAGTACGGCGTGAAGCCGCCGGTCCCGGCGGTGCCGGCGCCATACGTCTCGTAGCGGCCCGTGCAGTAGTTGCTGTCCTGCTTGACCGACACGCCGTCGAACTCGATCAGCTCCGGGTTCTCGAAGATGACCTCGAGACCGCCGAGCGCGTCGATGCGCGTCACGCGTCCCTGGCGTCCGGCCACGATCAGGCCGCCCTCGCGCGAGAGCTTCAGGTCGTTCGGGAAGACCATCTTCTCCAGGTCGGGCCCGGCGAAGACGCTACCCACACCGGTGTCGAGCCTGAAGCGCACGATCGTGTGCAGGTCGTAGTTGGCGATGTACAGGTTGCCCGCGCCGTCGATGGTCAGACCGCCGGGAGCCCTGATCAGGGCCGGGTCCTGGGCGAACAGGCTCGCGCTGCCGGCCGGGTCGATCTTCACGATCGTGTCGGTCAGCAGGTTGGCCACGAACAGGTTGCCGTCGTCGTCGTAGGCGATGCCGTCGGGGCCGGCGAGCAGGCCGCCGGTCGAGGCGGCGTCGTGCAGCAACGTCTGGTTGCCCGAGTAGTCGACCTGGACGATCTTGTGCGCCTCCATGTCGGAGACGACGAAGGCGCTGCCATCGGGAGTCGGGATGCAGGTCACCGGCTTCAAGAAGTGCCCGCCGAGCGACAGCGGCGTGGCGTTGCCGTCGGCCGTGACCTTCATCAGCGCCGGGTAGCCGCGATCGGGCACGTAGAAGTTGCCGTCGTTCCCGAACCAGCCGTAGTGCGGGATGAGCAGGCCCAGGGCGAAGGGCGTGGTCACCCCGGTCTCGGAGTCGGAGACGTAGATGCCGCTGGCGCCGTTCACGAAGGGCGCGGACACGTAGTAGTCGTTCTCGTCGAACTGGGCGGTCGCGGTGCCGGCGATGACGGCGAGAGCGAGTCCGAGCACGGCGAAGCGTTGGGTCTTCAAGCCGGGTTCCTCCTGAGGGCGGGTCCAGGGGTCGAGATGGGCGAGGGCCTCGGGGCCGAGCGTACCTGCTCCTCGGTCAGGCCGGGTCTTCGGGTCCTTCAACGGAGCCGCGGGGCAACTTTCTCGCGCACCGTCCGTGCTCGCGTCCGCTGCCCGACCGCCCGGGCCTTCGACGTGCGAACAACGCCGGAATAGCGGCCCAACGCGCGAACTCGCAGGCCCCCGGGGCGGCTCCGGTTCCGGAACGGGACACCCCGTCCCGAGAGCGTTCGCGCTGGACGCCGCCCGCTTGTTCCGTTTCGCAGCCCTGCGCCGGCCTGACGCGCCGCGCGACCTCAGCCGCCGACGCGCTTCACGGTCCATCCGCGGGATTCGAGTTCCGGGACGATCACATCGCGGTGATCGCCCTGGATCTCGATCACGCCGTCCTTGGTCGTGCCCCCGGCACCACAGCGCGCCTTGAGGAGCTGGCCCAACTTCGTCAGCTCGGCCCCCCCGAGCGGCACGCCGGTGACCCGCGTGACACCCTTGCCGCGCCGTCGCTCGCGCGCCACCCGGACCACTCCGTCGTCGGGAATCTCCGCGCGTTCGGCCTGCCGGCCTCGCTTGCCCTGCTTGGGCTTGGCCTTGCCACTCCCCGAGGCTCCGCCACCGGGACGCGCGACCACGCCTCGGTCGGGGGAGAAGATCAGATCGCCACGATCCGGGGGAAGCTTGGGCATGGCGTCAGGGCTGCGTCGCAGAGACCGCGTTGGACGCCGACCAGCCGTAGATCCCGTTCGGGTCGACCATCCACCACTTGAAGATCATGGTGAAGCCCGGCGCCGTGCCCAGGATCGCGATCAGGCTCTTCATCGTGCCCTCCTCTTCTCTTCCCTGGTGGGGTGGAGGGTCAGCGTACCGGCAGTCCGCGATTCGCGGGAGGTCCGGGGGCGGCCGGGGCATCCAGCCCCCGCGACGGCCCTCGGTGGCCCGGGACCGGTGACAAGCAACGGAAGCCACTGCTGAGGAAGACGGGGCTGGGTGGGCGCCGGGGATGGCTCGCCTTGCTCGATGGCGAACCGGGGGCGACCCTGGAGGCACCCTCAGCGCGGTCCAGGGGAGTCGGCCGCACACGCCGGGGGCTGATCATCGCAGGCGAGGATCCATGTCGCGCCATACCACACAGGCCAGGCCGCGGGCGGAAGCTGATGCCATCCTGGAGACCGCCCTGGCCGAGACGGATCTGCTGACGACGTCGCAGGCAGGCAACATCCGCGCCAAGGTCGAAGACCTCGTTCGCGGTCGGCTCGTGTGGGAATCCGTGCCCTTCCGTGTGATCCTCGAGTCGAACCGGCGCTGCAACCTCGCCTGCACCATGTGTGACAACGTGCACACCGGCAACGGCGACCTCGCCGCAGACCTGGTCGAGCGCCTGTACGACCAGATCGGGCCCGGCGCGGTCGAGATCCAGCCGTTCGGGGCCGGCGAGCCGACCCTCGCCCCCATCGACCAGCTCGCGCCGCTCGCGCGCCGCCACAACCAGTACTTCAACTTCATCACCAACGGCGTGCTGTTCACGCGCGCCTACCACGAAGCCATCGCCGACCGGGTCGCGCGCGTGCAGTTCTCGATCCACAGCCATCGTGCCGAGGTCGGCAACCGCATCACGGCCAGCACCGACCACGCCGAGGTCATGGCGAACCTCGAGGACGCCGTCACGCTCGGGCAACAGACCGGGACCCACGTCCTGGCCGGCATGGTGGTCATGGACGACAACCTGGACGAACTCCCCGACTACGTGCGCTTCATGGGCGACCGCGGCGTACGGCGCATCCTGTTCTCGCGCCTCTACCCGACCTCGAGCGTCTACGCCGAACTGGGCATCGAGCGCCGCCGCAGCCAGGAGGCGATCGACGCCATCGCCGCGACGGCCCTGGACGTGGCCCTCGAGTACGGCATCTACCTCGAGACCAACATCGAGTCGATCGTGACCGACCCGCGCAACCGGCCGCACCAGCGCAGCCGCTTCGACCTGCTGCACGAGAACGCCCACATCGTGGAGCTGTACCGACCCGAGTTCTGCATCTCCACGGCGATCACGATCTTCGTCGAGTGGGACGGCACGGTGCTGCCCTGCTTCCAGCACCGCATCCCGCTGGGCAACCTCTACGAGCAGTCCTTCGACGAGATCTGGAACGGGCCGGCGATGCAGCGCCACCGTGACCGGTTCTTCAGGCGCGATCTCGAGGACTTCTGCGCACGCTGCCAGCGTTTCTTCTGCGACCACGCCTGAGGGCCGCCCACGCCGACCCGAGCCGAGACCCGCCCGGCCCCCCCGGCCGCCTGCGGGGGTGTAATCTGGAGGACCTCATCGGGTCGGCCGGCGGGACCTCACCTCCGCGGGCCGGAGGAGTCCGACATGCGTGCGACCCCCCTCGCGCTCGCCCTCGCCCTCGCCCTCCTGGGCAGCGGCGCGACCGCCCAGCTCGGCGGCTTCGAGACCTGGACCTTCAGTGGCGATCCCTCCGGCTGGGCCTCGGTGCTCGAGGAGGAGATGACCATCACCGGGCCCGCGTGGGACAACTGCACGACCTCGGAAACCTACGCGTACATGACCACGGTGGCCGAGTTGTCCGGCCGGGTGGATGCGCACATCGTGTTCGACAACCAGGACGGCGGCTTCGGTTCGTGGACGGCCGAGGACCCCGTCTTCCTCGTCGACGGCGAGGTCACCTACATCGGACCCGGCGACTTCTTCTCGCTCTGGGAAGGCGACGTGAGCTTCCACGTCGACGCGGGCCAGAGCTTCGGCTTCGGCGTCCAGTCGATCGACTGCAGCTGGGGCCCGGGCATCACCACGGTGAACGGCTTCAGCTTCACGCCCGACACCTGGCAAGAACTCGGCCACGCACTCGCCGGCACCTTCGGCGAGCCCAAGCTCGACGGCATCGGCGTGCTGCTGCCCGGCTCGCCCTGGGAACTGGGCCTGGTCGACACCCTTCCCACGACCACCGCGTTCCTCGTGATCGGGACCGAGCTGCTCGAGGCGCCCTTCAAGGGCGGCGTGCTCGTGCCCGATCCGCTGCAGGCCGTCGCGCTGGTGACCAGCCCGGCCGGCCGCATCATCCTCACCGGCACCTGGCCGGTCGGCGTCCCTTCCGGCACCACGCTCGTCACCCAGTACTGGATCGACGATCCGGCCGGCCCCGCCGGCTGGGCCGCCACCAACGCGGTGATGGCGCTCGTGCCGTGATCCGACCGCCCCTCCCGCCTCGGCGGGGGCGGGGCCCACCGCGCTCCACTACCAGCGCCGCAGGTCCTCCACGCGGTGCAGCACGCCGTCACGCATGACGGCCTCGACCTGCCGCAGGTTTCGCGTGTCGGCCGCCGGATTTGCCGTGAGCACGATCAGGTCGGCCAGCCGGCCGGTGCTCAACCGTCCGAAGTCGCTGTCCCGACCCATCGCGCGAGCCCCATTCCAGGTCGCCGCGGTCAGGACCTCGAGCGGCGACATCCCGGCGGCCTGCATCGCCTCCATCTCGGGGAACACCGACGGGCCATGCAGCGTGAGCGGGTTCCCGGCGTCGGTGCCCATGGCGATCGGGACACCCGCGGCGTGCAGGCGCCGCAGGTTGGCGGCCATGCGCTCGACCTCGGCGGCACGACCGGCGGCCATCCGCTCCCAGCTCCCCGGCGAGGAGAAGCGCGGGTCGGCGGGCAACGACTCGGTGGCGAGCACGCGCTCGCGCACCGACGGGTGCACGGCCTCGAGCTGCCCGCGGAGTTCGTCGGAGAGGCGCCGGCCGTAGAGCAGGTGGTAGCCGTCGCGGACGGTGAGCGTGGGACAGTAGATCGTCCCGGCGGCGAGACAGGCCTGAACGAAGGCGTCGTCGACGGGCGCGTCCTCGACGCTGTGAACGAGCAGGTGCGCGCCGGCCTCGACCGCGATGCGCGCCGCCCCCAGGGACGTGGCGTGGACCACGAGCGGAACGCCCTGGGAGCGGCATTCGTCGCCGATGGCGAGGACGAGCGGCGCGAAGCGCTCCAGGTCGGCGGGCCCGCGGAGCACGTACCAGACCTTGATCGCATCGCTCCCGGTGGCGACCTGGGCGCGCACGGCCGCGCGAACCTGCGCTTCGTCGAGCATGCCCACGAACTTGCGGTCCTCGGGCAGCCGGAGGGCCGGCACGACCTCGGTCAGGTCCAGGGTCGACAGCAACGCGCCGGTCTCGGCCACGTGTGGCGCGGCGGAAGAGTGCTCGGTCTGCTCGCCGAGCGCGTGCGTCCAGGCGTAGCCGCCGACGTCGAACACGGCTGTCACACCCGAGGCGAGGAAGGCCTGGTGGAAGCGTTCCGGGTGGGCGCGGTTGGCGGCCATGGTCTCGGGGTACGGGTAGGTGTCGGTCACGTCGGTGGCGTCGGGTCGGCCGTCGGCCCAGCCGGTCTGGCTGTAGTGCACGTGCGCATCGACGAGGCCCGGGACGATCCAGCGTCCCGAGACGTCCACGACCGTCGTGCCCTCGGGCAGCGACACCTCGTCGGCCGGTCCGAGCGCGGCGAGGGCTCCGTCGCGCACGAGGATCACGGCGTTCTCGATCGGCGCGGCGTCGACGCCGTCGTAGACCGTCGCGCCGACCAGCGCGACCGCGGGCGCGGAGACGCTCTCCGCTGCCGGGAACGCCGTGCTCACGGCGATGCGCCAGCCCTCGGCGGTCTTCACGAAGACGCGCTCCGAGATCCCGTCGTCCCGGCTGTCCGCGTAGACGACGTGATAGCGATAGGTGCCGTAGACCAGGCCGGGCTGGAGCCACGCCAGCGACAGGTCGTAGGCGTCCAGGCGGACGGGCCAGTCGCCGCTGCCCGTCGCGGCGGTGCCTTCGGCGAGCGGCGTGAAGCCGAGTTCGAACCCGTCGGGTCCGGTGCGCACGAGCCGCTCGGAGTCGAGGTAGCAGGCCAGGTAGGCCTCGCGGTCCCGCTCCTGGATCGCCGCGATGTTGCGCTCGAACAGCGCGGCCGCGTCCCTGAGATCGGCGGCCTCATCGGCGGCCTCATCGGCGGCTGCCGGCCGAGGGGCGAGCGCGGCCAGGGCCAGGAGCAGCGGTCCGAAGACTCGGATGAGGTCCATCTCTGTTTCCTCGCGTGCCCGTCAGGGCCGATCATCGCCCGGCGGACGATGCTCCGCGCAGGGTACCGGGAACCACGGCCGCGCGCCGCGTCGCGGCTCCTCCGGTAGACTGCGGCGCCCCCTTCCGCACGAGAGACCCGCCATGTCGCGCACGACCCCCGCCGCCCTGCTCGCCCTGTTCGCCCTGTTCGCGTGCTCGACCGAGAGCGCCGAGGAACTCAGCTTCATCGACGTCGAGCCCAGGGTGGTCGAGACCGCGTGCGGCCAGTGCCAGTTCGATCTCGACGGCGAGGGTTGCGACCTGGCCGTGCGCATCGACGGCACGGCGATGTTCGTCGACGGCACGGGCATCGACGACCATGGCGACTCCCACGCGGAGGATGGCTTCTGCAACGCGATCCGTGAGGCGCGCGTCGTCGGGGTCGCGGTGGACGGACGCTTCGCGGTGGATTCGATGGAACTCATCTCCACGGACGGCTGACGTGAGGGCCGCGACGCGTTCGGTGCTCGCCACGCTCGGGGCCACCGCTGTCGCCGGCCCACTCGGCGTCGTGATCCAGCAGGCGCTGAGCTTCCAGATCCTCTGGCTCGGCGACGACCCGGGCCTCGCGCTGGGGCTCGCCTACGCCGGGATCATCGTGGGCATCGCCATGCTCACCCAGCTGATCGCCGGGGCGCCGGTCGAGTGGGCGGTTCGACGCCTCGCTCCGCGCGCTCGGGAGTCGAGGCGCGCGGTGCTCGCCACCCTGCTCAGCGCCGCCCTGGCCGTCGCGCTCTTCTCACTCAACGTGAGCTGGGGCCTGCGCCCGTACGAGGCCGGCCTGCTCCTGGCGCTCACGCTCGTGTTCTTCGCCACGCGGAGGACGCTCCTGGGTCTGTGGGCGGGCCGCCCCCTTGGCGCCCCGGGCGAACCGGGCTTACCCTCGGGGTGAGGATCCCACTTCCCGCCCACGGCCCGCCCTCCATGCGCACACCGCTCCCGTCCGTGCTCGCGACCCTTGCGGCAGGCCTGATCCTCGCGACGACCTCCGCCGCGCAGTCCGAGACGCCGCTGACCGCGCAACTCGTCGTCAGCGGCCTGGACGGTCCGGTCCACGCCGAGGTCCCGCCCGGTGACATCCACCGGCTGTTCATCGTCGAGCACGTCGGACGCATCCGGGTGCTGCAGGGCGGCGCGCTGCTGCCCACGCCCTTCCTCGACCTCACCTCCGAGGTCTACAGCGACGGCCTGATGGGCATGCTCGGGTTCGCGTTCCACCCCGACTACGTCAGCAACGGGCTCTTCTACGTCTCCTACGCCGTGGACCCGTTCAGCGCCGTGCTCGTGCGCTACAGCGTCTCGGCCACGGATCCGGACCTGGCCGATCCTGCCAGCGCCACCGTGCTCGTCGGCCCGGTCAGCGTCTTCGGCGGACTGCACCAGGGCGGCGCGATCGTCTTCGACGACGAGAACAAGCTCTACTTCGCGATCGGCAGTCAGCGCGAAGTGGCCGAGGTCGAGTGCGGCGCGCAGAGCGGCCAGAGCCTGGTGGGCAAGCTGCTGCGTCTGAACGACGACGGCACGATCCCCGCCGACAACCCCTTCGTCGGCGACCCGACCGTGCGCGACGAGATCTGGGCCCTGGGCCTGCGCCAGCCCTACCGCATGTTCTACGACCTGCCGGCCGACGAGCTGTACATCGCCGACGTGGGCAACCTCGACCGCGAGGAGATCAACATCGAGCCGTCGGGCAGCGCCGGTGGCGCAAACTACGGCTGGCGCGTGATGGAGGGTTCGCTGTGCACCGGTGCCGCGGTCTGTGCCGGCGAGGCTTGCCCCGATCCAGGGCTGACGCCACCCGCCTACGAGTACGCGCACCCCGACGGCTGCTGCGTGGCCGGCGGTGTGGTCTACCGTGGTGCCGCGATCCCGTCGCTCCAGGACGCGTTTCTCTTCAGCGACCTCTGCGGCAACCAGTTCCAGTTCCTGCGCCAGACGGGCGGCACGGTCACCGAGGTCGGGCCGCTCGGCATCACCCTGCCGCCGGACAGCGAGATCCCCCTGATCCAGGTGGTGGCGTTCGCCCACGACGCCCAGGGTGAGGTCCTGCTGGTCGACCACGCCGCGGCGGTCCCGGGCTTCGGGTCGGTCTATCGCCTGGTGCCGACGCCGGCGTTCCAGTCGGTGGGTGCGGGGCTCTCCGGGACCCCGGGCGTCCCGGTGCTGACCGGCAACGGCACCCTGCAGTCCGGCACGAACATGTCGCTCAGCCTGTTCAACGCCCTTCCCGACGCGGCCGCGACGCTGGTCGTCGGGCTCAGCGAACTCAGCCTGCCCTTCCACGGCGGCACGCTGGTGCCCAACCCCACCGTGCTGATCGGCGGGCTCGTCGTCGGCGGTGGCGGCAGCCTGGTGCTGCCCGCCAGCTGGCCCGTCGGCGTGCCCCCCGGCGTGCAACTCTACGCGCAGGCCTGGATCGAGGACGCGGCCGCGGTGAAGGGCCTGGCCGCCAGCAACGGCGTGCTCATGACCACCCCGTAGGGCGACCAGGCCGTCCGGCCGGATCAGACGCGCACCAGCCCGTTGCCGAAGTCGCGTCGACTGGAAAGACGTCGTGCGCGCCGACGCATCTCGCGGTAGAGCCGGATGCCGGTGAACCCGGTCTCCTGGCTGATCAAGGCCGCGATCCCTGCCGCGGGCGGCGTGGCCATGCTGGTGCCGTCCCACGAGGCCAGCCGTCGCGCATCCAGAAGATCGGTCAGAAGATGTCCGACGACCCGCCCGACAGACCCACGAGGCCCGGTGATCCGCTTGCTCCGCGCGAGGTGATCGTCACCTGTTCGGATGAAGAGGGCTCGGTGGAACGCGTCGCGGACGTGCTTCGCGATCGCGGCTTCGAGATCGAGTCGGTGCTGCGGTTCGCGGGCAGTGTCGTCGGCCGCTGGGCCGAGGCTCTCGAGTTGCTCCGCGAGATCCCCGGTGTGACCGCGGTCGAGGACGCCGAGGAGAAGTACCCGCAGTAGCGCGCCGGGCGAGACCGGACCTCACGCACGGCGTCGGACACGGATCGGAAGCGGGGCACGGCCGTCTCCACGGAAGATCCTCCACGGAAGATCGACTCCTGCGAGAGCGGAAGATCCCTCGCCGCCACAGCCCGCGCCGGCTCCACCCCCCGACCGCGAGTCGCGCGATCGGGGAGCGCGTCGGTCCCGGATCCGGATCGGCACGGGGCCCAGAGGGGCGTTCCGCCCTGGCCTCCACCCGGAGCGAAAGCGAGAATGGGCCGCGCATCAGCGACCAGGGAAGGAGCCATGCAGCAGACGACACTCCCACACGGCGGCAAGCTGCTCCTGGTCGCCCTCTCGGCGGTGGCCCTCTCGCTGGCCTTCACGCCCGCCATCACGCCTGCCGTCGAGCCCGCCATCGAGCCCGCCATCGAGCCCGCCTACGGCTCGAGCAACTGGTGGCGCTGGTGGGGCACGAACCGCGAAGCCCTGCTGCACCACTGGGGCCAGAAGACGCCCGGGCGGACGTTCGTCGGCTGGGGAGACGCCGTGGTCAGCCGCGGACGACACGCCATCCCCCCTCCCATGTCTCCCGAGCGGATGAGGCGCCTGGTCCCCGACCTCGTGAAGGTGCTCGAGAAGACCGACGAGACCAACCTGCGCATGCGGCTCAGCTACGCCGTCGGTCGCATCGCTGACGGCGAGGCCACCACCGCGGCGCGCTTGGCCATGGAGAAGCTGCTCAGCGACTCGTCCCAGGATGTGCGCTCGACGATGACCATGGCGCTGGGCATCCTCGGCGACCGCGCGGCCCAGAAGACCCTGCTCGCCCTGCTCCGCGACGACGACAAGGGACACATCGCCGTGCGCCAGTCCCGCGTGTCCGACGGCGTGCGCGCCCACGCGGCCCTCGCCCTGGGTCTGCTGGGTGCCGAGGACGTCGTCGAGGACCTGGTCGCCGTGCTGGAGCGGGACGATCCCGGCGAGTGGCCGATCCAGGCCAATGCCATCCTGGCCCTCGGCCTCGTGCGCGAGGACCCGCAGGGCGAGGTGCTGCGCATCCTGCTCGACGTGCTCGAGAACCCCCCGCGCGACGACCGCTCCGCGCTCCAGGTCCCGATCGCGCTGGGCAAGCTCGGCAACCACGCGGCCGTGAAGCCGCTCACCGCGGTGCTCCTCGACGACAAGGGCGAGCGCACACGCCGGCAGTCGGCAGCCATCGCCCTGGGCCAGTTGGCCACGTGTTACGACGAGGCCGCAGTCAACGCGCTGATCGACCTCATCGCGGAAGCCGCCGAGGACAACCTGCGCCACTTCGCGCTGATGAGCATCGCGCAGATCGGCGGCCGCACACCGCGCTCCCCACAGGCCTGGGAGCACACGCCGATCGAGGAGCGCCTCCTGGCCGAGATCCGCAAGCCCTCCCACAAGGACCACGGCGTGTGGGCCGCGCTGGCACTGGCCGTGTACGCCATCGAACACCGGCACCTGGTCCCCGTCGCCATCCAGGAGATCATCCCGCTCTACGAGAGTGAGGGCGACCCCGACGAGAAGTGCGGCTTCGCCGTCGCCCTCGCCCTGCTGGAGGCGGAGGAGTACGGCGACGTGCTGTTCGAGGACCTGGAGGATCTCACCGAGGACTTCTTCCGCGGCACGGTGGCGCTCTCGCTGGGGATGCTCGGACACGAGGACGCGCGCGAGTTCATGACCGACCGCATGCTCGACAAGTCCACGACGTCCGGTCAGCGCATCAGCCTCAACCGCGCGCTGGCGTTGCTGGGTGGACGGATCACGACGCTCGCCATCCTCGGGGAGTGGAAGACCGGCGGCGACGCGCGGCGGCGCGAGTCGCTCGCCGCGGGCCTCGCGCGCCTGCGCGACCCGTGGGCCATCGACCGCATGCTGGCCATGGTGATCGACGACGGCGCCACGGCACCGCGGGCCGAGGCCGCGACGAGCCTCGGCTTGCTGGCGGACAAGCACCTGCTGCGCTTCCATGAGGCGCTGATCGCGAACACGCACCCGGACGCGGGTGTCCCGGCGCGATTGAGCTTCGCCAGCTACTGAGTGATGCGGGCGCGTGACGCCAGCCCGTCACGCGAGGCCACGCGAGCCCGAGGCGCGCGTCGCCGCGAGGCTCCGGCGCCGAGCGCCGGGGCATGGGCCGTTCGCCCCACGCGACCGTGATTCCACGGTGGCGCCCCGGCGGTGTATCCTTGGCCGGCAGGTCCGGGCGCGTCCCGACACGCGAACGAACCCTTCCCCCGAACCGCCGCCGCCGCCCCCGAACCCTGGCCCGGCATCCCCCGCAGACGCGCCGCCCCCGTTCCCGGCGACCGGTACCCGCATGCCCAGACTCTCCCGCGCCATGCGGTCAGCCCTCGCGCTGGCCGTCCTGCTGGTCCCCGCCCTCGACGCCCACGACGACGCGCGCGCGAAACTGAGCCGCCAGGCTCCGGCCGCCACGCCCGTGATGCTCGGGGCGGACGACGCCCTGGACGCCGCCTTCCCCAGCAGCGGCGTGACGCTGCTCTCCTGGCTGCCGCTGAGCGCCTTCCCGTTCGGCAGCACCCGCGGCGCCGACAGCTGGGGCTACACCTCGTCGTCCGGCCGCGAGTACGCGATCCTGGGCATGTCCAACGCGGTCGCCTTCGTCGAGATCACGGATCCGGGGATGCCGGTCGTCGTCGAGACCTTCTCCGCCGTCGAGAGCGACTGGCGTGACATCAAGATCTACGAGGATCACGCCTACTACGTCAGCGAGGGTGGCGACGGCGTGCAGATCGTGGATCTGTCCCAGATCGACGCGGGCATCGTGACGCACCAGGGCTTCGTGAACTCGAACGGCACGACCTCCAGCCACAACGTCGCGATCGACACCGACTCCGGCTTCCTCTACCAGCTCGGCGGTGGCAGCAGCACGGTCGAGGGCCTGCGCATCTACAGCCTCGCGAACAAGTCCAACCCGACCTTCGTCGGGGAGTGGGACGACCGCTACATCCACGACGCGCAGGTCGTGACCTACACCAGCGGCCCGTGGGCCGACAAGCAGGTCGCCTTCTGCTTCTCCGAGTCCAGCTCGGGCGGCGGCTCGCCGGGCGTCGACATCCTGGACGTCACCAACAAGAACAACATCCAGTCCCTGTCGCTGCTGACCTACAGCAGCCCGGTGTTCAGCCACCAGGGCTGGCTCTCGCCCGATCGCCAGCACCTCTACATCAACGACGAGCTGGACGAGATCAACTTCGGGACGAACACGACCACGCGCGTCATCGACGTGAGCGACCTCACCGACCCGGATCAGGTCGGGACGTTCGGCGCCGGCCTGCCGTCCATCGACCACAACCTCTACACCAAGGACAACCTGATCTACGAGGCCAACTACCGCAGCGGCCTGCGCGTCTTCGACGCCACCGATCCGGTCAACCCGACCGAGACGGCGTACTTCGACACGTACTCCTCCGACGACGGCGCGTCGTTCAACGGCCTGTGGAACGTGTTCCCGTACTACGACAGCGGCACGCTCATCGGCAGCGACATCGAGAAGGGCCTGTTCATGTGGCGCCTGGGCGCGCCCGAGATCGCCTTCGACCACACGCCGGCCGAGCTGACCAGTCCCTTCGGCGACACGCTCAGCGTCACGATCACGACCAGCGGCGCCACGCTCCTGCCCGGCAGCCCGACGCTGCACCTCGACACGGGCACCGGCTTCGTGCCCTACACCCTGGCCAACGTCGGCGGGAACACCTGGCAGACCAGCGTGCCACCGCTGCCCTGCAACACCGAGCTGGCCTACCACATCTCGGCGCGCACGACCGCCGGCGTCACCTACCACGAGCCCGCCGGGGCGCCGACCTATCTCTACGGCTCGACCGTCGCCACCAGCGCGCAGACCGTGCTCATGCAGGACATGGAGTCCGACCCGGGCTGGGTCGTCGGCGTGGGCTCCGACGACGCGACCACCGGCATCTGGACCCGCGTGAACCCGATCGGCACCGCGGCCCAACCCGAGGACGACCACACCGATCCACCCGGCACCGATTGCTGGGTCACCGGTCAGGGCAGCCTCGGCGGCAGCCTCGGTGACGATGACGTCGACGATGGCAAGACCACCCTGCGCACCCACGTGTTCGACCTCTCCGGCGGCGACGCGACGATCCGCTACTGGCGCTGGTACAGCAACAACACCGGCTCGAGCGCTGGCAACGACGTCTTCGAGATCTCGATCTCGAACAGCGGCGGCGGCAACTGGGTGACCGTCGAGACCGTCGGCCCGAACAACTCGCAGACCGTCGGTGGCTGGTTCCAGCACAGCTTCCTGGTGAGCGACTTCGTCACCCCGACCGCCGACATGCGCATGCGCTTCGTGGCCAGCGACGAGGGCGACGGGTCCATCGTGGAAGCCGCCATCGACGACTTCGAGGTGCTGCGTTTCGACTGCACCGAGGTGTGCCAGGACGACCTCGGCTTCACGGGCCCCGGCAGTGCGATGTTCGCCGTCTGCGGCGAGCCGCTGGACACGGGCAACTCCGCCACGCTGACGCTGAGCCAGGCCGCGCCCAACGCGCCGGCCGTGCTGTTCCTGTCCATCGTCAACAACCCGTCGGCGTTCAAGGGCGGCACGCTGGTCACGGTGCCGATCCTCCTCGGCGTGTCGCTGTTCACCGACGGGACCGGCTCGATCAGCCTGCCGGTCACCGGCGGCGGCGGCCCGGCCACGCTCTTCGGCCAGATCGCCATCGCGGACGCCGCGCAGATCAAGGGCGTGGCCCTGAGCAACGCGGTGGAGCTCGTCTTCGGCCCGTGAACGCGGTCGTGAAGTCCCTGATCGTGGCGTGTGTCCTCGCGGTGTTCGCCACCGGCTGCGCCGCGGACCCGGCCGAAGCACCGGCGACCAACGCCGGCACGGCGGGGACGGCGGAGTTCGCGGCGGGCGCATCGGCGGGCACGCTGCTCGACGGCGGAGGCTGGTCTCGGGCCACGACGGAGGACGGCCTGTGTGACGTCGCCTGGCGCGCCGACGCGGGCGAGGTGCCGCGCAACGTCGCCTTCGGCCTGGAGGTGTGGCTGCTCCGCGACGGGCAACCGCTCGCCGGGCCGCGACTCGAGCTGCGCGCCCGGATGCCCGAACACGGGCACGGCCTGGTGCGCGAGCCCACGGTCACCGACCAGGGCCACGGGCGCTACCGCGTCGACAACCTGCTGCTGCACATGCGCGGGCTGTGGCAACTCGACTTCGCGGTGACCGAGGGCCTGGTCGGGGATCGGGCGCGCTTCGAGCTGACGCTGTGAGAGACGCCGTGACCGGTCGCGCCCGGGGCCGGCCCTCGGGGTGGCTCGCCCTGTCCGGCCTCACCCTCGTGTCGATCCTCACCGGACTGGCTCCGTCCCTCCCCGGTCCGTCCACGCCCGCTCCCTGGGCAGCCGCTCCCACCGCGCAGCATCCCGGCGCCACGCCCCCCGCCGAGGACGATGCCGTCGTGCTCACGCCGGCGGAGGTGGCGCTCGCGCTCGAGTTCTCCCCGCTCCCGGCGCCGCCACCCGATCCGACCAACGCCGTGGCCGACGATCCCGCCGCGGCGCGACTCGGTCAGGCCCTGTTCTTCGACCCGCGCCTCTCGGGCCCCGGCAACATCGCTTGCGCGAGCTGCCACGATCCGGCTCTCGGCTTTGCCGACGGGCGGCGATTGGCCAAGGCCGTCGCTCACCATCCGCGTCACACGCAATCGCTCTGGAACGTGGCCTACAACCGCTGGTTCTTCTGGGACGGTCGCAAGGACACGCTGTGGTCCCAGGCCCTCGCGCCGTTCGAGGACCCGCGCGAACACGGCGGGAGCCGCCTGCAGATCGTCCACACGCTGGCCGCCGACGACGTGCTCGTCCGCGCCTACGAAGGCGTGTTCGGTGCGTTCCCCGACGTGTCGGATCACGACCGCTTCCCCGCCGCGGGCCGCCCCGTCCCCGGCGACGAAGCCCATCCCCACGCGCTGGCGTGGAATCGGATGACGCCGGAAGACCGGGCCGCCGTCGACACGGTGTTCGTCGGCGTCGGCAAGGCGATCGCCGCCTACGAACGCCGACTGATCTCGAGGCGCGCACCCTTCGACGTGTTCGTGGAGGGACTGCGCGAGGACGACCCCGCCAAGCAGCGCGCCCTCTCGGCGTCCGCCCAGCGGGGCTTCGCCCTCTTCGCCGGCAAGGGCCGCTGCCTGCTCTGTCATGACGGTCCCAACTTCACCGACCTCGAGTTCCACAGCAACCGCGTCCCCACCGGCGAGGGCGTCGACCCCGGCCGTGCCCTGGGCGTGCTGCGCCTGCTCGACGACCCCTTCAACAGCAGCTCGGTGTTCGCCGACGACGGCGGTGCGTCCGGTCGAGCCAAGCTGGCCCTGCCGGCGGCGAGCTGGGAGGTCCCCGGCGAGTTCAAGACACCGACGCTGCGCAACGTGGCCACCACCGCCCCCTACATGCACGAGGGGCAGCTGCAGACCCTCGCGGAGGTGATCGAGTTCTACTCGACCCTCGAGCGCGCCGCCGCGCCGGGGCCGCACGCCGAGACGATCCTGGTGCCCGCCGGATTGACCGCCGCCGAGCAGGCCGACCTGCTCGCCTTCCTCGAGGCCCTGACCGATGAGAGCCTGCCGCAGGCGTTGCGGCGCGCGCCGGAGTCCCCGATCCGGCGCTGACCGCGCCTGGGCCTTTCAATCCCTGCGCGGCCGGGGCTACGGCACGACGCCGCGCAGTCCGTTGCTCGCCGAGAAGCCCGCCGGCCCCGCCGCATCCACCATCCAGGCCTGGAACCAGAGCGTGACACCGGCCGGCACGCCGCCGGGCCAGATCGCGGGCAGGCTCGCGCCGCCGTCCGCGTCGGTGAACAGGTTGACCAGGATGTCGGGCGCGGGCACGAGCGTGCCGCCCTTGAAGGGCGCGCCGAGTTCGCTCAATCCCACCAGGAGCGTGACCGGCTGGGCTTCCAGGAACCCGCCGAGTTGCAACGTGAACGGCGCGCCGGGGAGCAGGTCCCCGTCGGCGTACAGGTTGGGAGTGCCCCAGGTCCCGGCCGTTGGCAACCCCTGCCCCGTCCACGAGGGCACGCGCCCGGAGTGGAAGAACACGCCGCCGAGATGGTCACCGCCGAGGCTCGCGCCCAGTGCTCCGATGGCCAGGTCCGCGATGCCGTCGCCGTCGATGTCGCCGAGGCCGCACGGATGGCCGAGTTGCGGGTAGGACTCGCCCGGCCCGTTGGGACCGAGGATCTGACGCAGGACCGTGCCGTCGACGCCGGACAGGACGAAGACCGCCCCCACGCCGAGGCCGCCGGTGAAGTCGCTGGTGCTCCCCACGAGCGCGTCGGGCACGCCGTCGCCATCGAAGTCGCCGCCCGCCGCGATGTCGGCCGCGAAGCCCACCGCCTCGCCGTGCAGGTCCCACACGAGCGAGCCATCCGCTCCGGAGAGGCACAGCACGCGCCCCGGGTTGCCGCCGAAGTTGGCCTGGCTCGGCGCACCCGCCAGGAACTCGGGGATGCCGTCGCCGGTCACATCCACGAAGCCCTCCACGGAGGACCCGAGCCGCTCGACGAGAACCGTGCCCTCGACCTGGAACAGGGTCGAGCCGTCGGCGCCGGAGAGGGCCCACACGCGGCCCGCGCCACCCAGCACCGTGGAGGTTCCACGGGCGCCCACGATCAGGTCGTCCACGCCGTCCCCGTCGAGGTCGCCCACGCCGGACACGTCGCTCGCGAAGCCCTCGTTGATGACCTCGTCACCGGTGAGTTCGTGGATCACGGCGCCCGTCGCACCCGACCAGACCACCGCGGCACCCCGGCTCTCGACGTTCGGCGAGCCGGCGATGATGTCCTCGACGCCGTCACCGTCCAGGTCGCCGGCCGAAGCCACGACCGTCGAGACCGGGAGGTCCGGCGGGTAGCTCAAGCTGGTGATCTCGCTGCCATCCGCGCCGGAGAGCACGCGCACGGCCGTGGCGGTCAGGGTCAGCACGTCGTCGACACCGTCGAGATCGAGGTCCGCGATCAGCGCGACGTCCGACCGGCCGGCCGCGTCGCTCCAGATCAGCGTCTGGTCGGCACCCGAGAGCGCGACCAGCCCGCCGTCCGACGCGAGCGTGGCCACCAGGTCGGAGATGCCGTCGCCATCGAAGTCGGACCCGCCGGCGAGCTTCTCGCCCAGGAAGTCATCGGTGCCGCCCGCGAACACGCCGATCGGAGGGGGAGCCAGGCGGAAGGTGAGCACCTTGGCCACGCCCTTCCCGGCGCTCACGGTGGGGTCGCCGGCGAGGATCTCGTCGAAGCCATCGCCGTTCACGTCCCCGAGGCCGGCGACCGAGGTCCCCAGCCCGCTGTCCTCGTCGTCGCCGGACCGGGTGGCCAGCACCGTGCCGTCGCGACCCGAGATCATCCAGACCTCGCCCGCCTGGGACAGCATCCAGGGCACGCCCACGGCGTAGTCGAACCATCCGTCGGCATCCACGTCGACGCGGCCCGCCACCGAGGTCCCCAGCGCGGCCGAGAAGGTGGTGCCGAACACGGCGTGGATCACGGCCCCGTCGTCGCCGCTCACCGCGTACCCGGCACCGGCTCGACTGCCGAAGGTGTCGTTGTCGGGAGCGCCCACGATCACGTCGGGCGTCCCGTCGCGATCCACGTCGCCGCCCGCGGCGATGGCGCTGCCGAAGCGCTCGCCCGGCTGAGGGCCGGTCAGGTCGAAGAGGAAGGCCCCGTTCGTGCCCGAGTGCACGTGCACGACGTCGAACACACCCGCGAAGGTCTGGGACGGGGCGATGCCGACATCGCCGACACCGTCGCCGTCCAGGTCGCCGAGTGCCGTCACGACGCCGCCGAGCTGTTCGTCGGGCGCCGTGCCCGTGACCGACCAGAGCACCGAACCGTCCGCACCGGAGAAGGCGCGCACGCGGCCCGCGTCGATGAGCAGACCGTTGACGCCGGGTGCGCCGACGGCCAGGTCGGACAACCCGTCGCCGTTCACGTCGCCGAGCCCCGCCACGGCCGTGCCGAAGCGGTCGAAGAGGTTGCTGCCGACCAAGGTGAGCAACACGGCGCCGTCGACGCCGGAGTAGACCTTCACGTAGCCGCGACCGAGGGTCTGGACTTCCGGAGCCCCGACGATGAGATCCCCGACGCCGTCCCCGTTCACGTCACCGGCGGACGCGAGTCCGGTTCCGAACCCGTCGAGATCACTGGTGCCTTCGAGCTGCGCCAGCAGCGCCATGCCGTCCCCGGAGAACACGTCGACGCGCGGCAACTGCTGGTCGTTCGCCAAGGTGGGCGACGCCACCGCGAGATCCGGACGACCGTCGCCGTCGATGTCCCCGAGGCCGGCCACGTTCTGCCCCAGCCCCGTGACGAAGTCAGGCCCCGCGACCGAGTCGAGGACGCCCTGGCTCCAGGCGGGCGGAGCCGCGCCCCACGACAGCGTGACGAGGACGGCCGAGGCGACGATCGTGCGACGTGAGGCCATGTGGAGCTCCCCGCGGCGCATCCCCGGGATGCGGATCGCGCGCGCCGCGGCGCCTTCCGCTCGAGGCGAACCGGCTGCTCCGGGGTCGTCCCGACCGGTGGATCGTAGGGGTACCCCGGAGATCCGGAAATGGGTATTTCGTGAATATGCGCAAGAGCCATCAGCGCCCGGGCCGGCCCAACGGCCGGAAGAGCAGCGGTGGCAGCGTGATCGTGGTGCTCTCGACCGTTTCGCCGCGGAGGAAGGCCTCGACGAGTTGCCGGTACTCCGCGGACTCCAACTCACGAGCATCGTGGCCCGTGTTGCGCACCAGGAGGTGCGCGCCGTGCTCGAAGCCGTCCAGGATCGCGTCCACGTTCTCCGGTGGCGTCCGCGCATCGAGGTCACCACTCACGAAGAGCACGGGCACGTCGCAGCGGAACGGTGCGCGAAAGTCGTCGCCCAGATCCGGGTTGCCGCACGCCGCACCCGTCTCGGGATAGAAGGGGGCGGCGATCGCATCGGCGAGCAGGTTCTCGGGGTCGAGGCGCTCGCTCTCGATGCGTGCGGTGCGACCCGGCGTGGCGCCCGACGAACAGTCCATCATGATCGCCATCGGTGTGCCCACGTCGCCGTAGCGGTTGCGCAGGGCGAAGCCGAGCACGTGCTCGTACTCGCCCTGCTCCATGAGCGCCAGCGCCGACGGCAGCCCCGCGAGGTTGGAGGCGTGCCCGAGGGCGGTCGCGACGACGGTCTGCACGTCATAGGGGCCGATGACGACCGTGTACGTCTCGCCACCACGTGACGAGGTGACCTGCACCGGCTCCTGCTCCAACCGCGCGAGGATCGAGCGCACCGTGCCCACCAGGTCGGGCAGGTCGGCCCCGATCCCGGGATCCGCGGCGACCATCTCGGACAGCCGTTCCAGGTGTCGCTGCGTCGAGCTCGGCAGCTTCCAGGTGGCGTCCGGGCCCTCGACCTTCATCAGCAGTGCGCGTGCCGCGTGCTCGGAGTGCCGCCGCAGGTAGGCCAGGCCGAGGTGACTGCCGTAGCTCGTCCCCACCGGCACGATCGCGTCGTAGCCGAGGGCCGCGCGCACCGCGTCCACGTCGTCGGCACTCTCCATCGTGTTGTACGCCGACAGGTCGACGCCGGCCTCGGTCCAGTGCTCGTAGGAGCGCGCCATCGCCCCTTGCCAGGCCTCGATCACGTCTTCGCGCGTGATCGCCCGGTCCAGCGGGAGCTCATACTCGAAGCGCGGCCCGTCGTCGAAGCCCGGGCCGCTGAACCCGGTGCCGCGCTGGTCGATCCCGATCACGTCGGCGTGGTCGAGCAGGCGCAGGCGGTCGTCCAGGGCCGCCTCGGCGCACCACTCGATGCCGGACGGACCGGGCCCACCCACGAGGAAGAAGATCGGCGGCCCCGGGTCCGGATGGCGGGTCGCGTAGTGCACGAACGCGATCTCGATCTCGCGCCCGCTCCCGGAACTCCGGTTCTCGGGCACGGTGATGCGGCCGAGACGGCCTTCGAGGGTGCGACCGTCGAGGGTCTCCCCGACATGGGGCTCCCAGCGCACGCCCGGCTCCCGCGAGCCGGTCGCCAGGTCCCCGTCCCTCTGCTCCTGGGGACGGGCCGAGGGGGAGCACACGACACCGGCGAGAAGCAGCGCCGTGAGGACGAACCGCGAACGACCGACGTGGCCGAGCGGCGCGTCCGGTCGGGACGCGGGGACGACGACGGCGTGAAGCACAGGGCATCGGGAGCGAGGAATCGACATCGGTGACCTCCAAGGCCAGACAGGAGACGGACTCCGAGCCGGGACGGCACACGCCGTCGATGCGGGAACCGGGGAGACCGCCGAACACGGGTGTGGGTGGCGGCGACGTGTCCTACGAAGGCACGCGAGCGGGCCCACGGGGCGGCCCCGTCGCCGCGGCGAAGAGCCAGGTCCCGCCCCAGGCGATCCACGGCAGGCCGAGCGTGACGATGCCCAGCTCCACCCAGGGAAGGGTGAGTTGCAACTCGAGGTTCGCCGCCGGGAGCAGGCCGATCACCGGGAGCAGCCCGGCGGGCACGGCGAGGACTCCACCGAGCAGCGCAAGGTATCCGGCTCGTGCCGCGAGGTGTCCGCGCAACACGCCCGGCGCGGCTCCCACCGCGTGCAGGACGCGCGCATCCGCTGCCGACTCGGCCGACGAGAGCGCCGTGGCCACACCGATCACGACGAGTCCGGTGAGCAGGGTGATCGCCAGGACCACGCGCAGGAAGGCCCGGCTGTCCACGCGGTGCAGGCGCTCCGCGTCGACGAAGGTCGCGGCCGCGTGCTCGGCAAGCGCGCGCGCCCGTGCGACCTGCGACTCGGTGACTTCCCGCTCGAAGCGCACGATCCACGGATGCAGGTCGTGCCCTGGTGGAGGCCCGAGGGCCAGCCCCCGGGCCTCCGCCGCGGCGGCCGGCAGGAACCACACCGGTGAGCGGACAGCCTGGGCCACGAGGACCGGCTTCACCTCGCAGCTCGAGAGAGCCGGGACACCGCCGAGCGCCTCGGCGCCCAGGAGACGCTCGTCGTCGGCCGCCCGCAGCGCGAGGATCTGATCCGCCCCCACGTCCCGGTCGTCCTCCGCCACACCCAGGGCAGCCAGCGCCACGGTGTCTCCACAAGCGATCCAGGACCCGGCCTCTCCGTCGGGGGCCGGAAGCTCGACGGCTGCCCCGGCGACATGGACGGCCGACAGCCTGGCCGCCACCGCGCCGCCCGCGTCCGCGACGAGCCACCGCGCCACCGACTCGGCCTCGGCCCCCGACAGCAGCAGCTGGTCGTCGCGGAGCGTGGGTCGCTTGTCGACCAGCGCCGCCTCGATCGTGCTCATCAGCGCGGCGAGCATCACGCACACCGAGACCCCTCCCAGGATCGCGGCCACGACCGGCCCGTTGCGCGACCGGAAGCGACCCGCATCGCGGACCGCCAGTCTCCAGTCGAGCGGCAACGGCCCGGCGAAGCGCGCGGCGACGTCGAGCAACCACGGACTGCTCGCAGCCAGTCCGAGCATGGCAACGATCGACCCGGCCAGCACGCCGAACGCCTCGACCGGCCCCGGGCGACCGGTGGCCAGGAGCATGGCCGCCACTCCCGCGCCGAACAGGATCGCCGCCGCTCGCAGCCACACACGCGACGGCGTGCGCACCGGCCGCCGACCGGCGAGGGCCAGACGCACGGGCAACCGCGTGATGCTGACGGCCGGAAGGGCCGCGGCCGCGACCGCGGTCCCCACGCCGAGCACGAGCGCCGCGAGCGCGTGGGGCCACCAGAACTCGAAGGGGCCGTTGAGGCGCCCGTTCCATGCGTCCAGGAAGGGGTGCAGGGCTGCCGCCCCACCCAGGCCCGACAGCGTGCCGAGCACCACGCCTCCGCCGGCGAGCGTGGCCGCCGAGGCGAGCACGGCGAGACGCAGCATGCCGGCGGAGGCACCCGTCGCCGCCAGCAGCCCGATCTCGCGCTGCCGCCGGCGGAGCCCGACGACGAAGGCCGCCGCGATGATCAGCGCCGCCTCGGCGGACGCGAACCCGCCGACCACGAGGATCACCACGGGCCCGAACAGGTCGTGGTGTCCGTGCTCGCTGCGTGCGCTGGCGGAGTGGCCGTCGCGACGCAGGCGTGCGGCCAGGGTCGCAGCCGCCGCGTCGCCCGAGTCCTCCGGCAGGTCGATGAGCAGGGTGACGTTCGCGGGGCCCACGACGACGGACGACGCGCGCAGGACCCACGCGGCCGCGAGCTGCTCGGGCACCACGACCGTGCCGGTGATCGTGACCACGCTGGAGCGACCGTCCTCCTCCAGCAGCGTGACCGTGTCGCCGCTCGTCCGCGCCAGGGCCTCGAGCAGCACGGGCGTGAGTGCCACCTCATCGGGCGCGGTCGGCGCGCGGCCCGCCGTGACGAGAGCCATGCCGCGCGCGAGTCCCTGCGGTTCCAGGGCGCGCCAGGCGGCGGTCAGTCGACGCGCCGGCACGACCACCTCGACCCGACCGGCGCGCAGCGATTCCACCCGCGTGCCCTCGGGGAGCATGGCGCGGGCCGCGGCCAGGTCGGTGTCGCCCAGATCGTCGATGCGCAGGTCGGCCCGGCCCATGGCCGCCACGCGCTGCTCCTCGGGCGTGGGCTCCACGATGTGATGCAGCGCCCCTCCACCGACCACGCCCGCGACCGGTACGGCCACGAGCAGCATGACCAGCCAGGCACGCGCCGGGTGGCGGCGGATCTCGCGCAGCTCGACGCGAAGGAGCGATCGCAGGGCGCGCAGGCCGTTCACGACGCGGCACCCCCGCGCAGGGGATCGACGGGCGCGGGGACGCGCCGGACCGCCGCGGGCCGGTCCGCCACCAGGCGACCGTCCCGCAGGAACAGCACGCGGTCGGCCCAGGCGGCATGGGCGGCATCGTGGGTCACGAGGACCGCGCTCCGACCGGCGTCGCACGCCGCGCGGAGCTGGCCCAGCACGAGCTCGCCGGTGACCGAGTCCAACGCACCGGTGGGTTCGTCCGCCAGCAGCAGCACGCGTGGGCCCACGAAGGCGCGGGCGATGGCGACGCGTTGCTGCTCGCCGCCGGACAGATCGTCGGGAAAGCGCGCCGCCAGCCCTCCGAGCTTGACCTGTTCCAAGGCCGCGCGCGCCACCTCGCGCGCCTCCGGCAGGGCCACGCCGTCCAACTCCAGCGGCAGCGCGACGTTCTCCAGGGCGGTCAGGCCCGGCAGCAGGTTGAGGTCCTGGAAGACGTAACCCACCGCGCGGCGACGCAGCGCGGCCAGCGCGTGCCCCGACAGCGCGGCCAGGTCGCGACCCTGCACCAGCACGCGCCCGGCCGTGGGCTGATCCAGCGCCCCGGCGAGTCCGAGCAGCGTCGACTTCCCGGAACCCGACGGCCCCATGATGGCGAGGAGCTCGCCCGCGCCGACGGTGAGGCTCACCGGTCCGAGCGCCGTCACGGCGTGCTCGCCCGAGCCGTACACGCGCTGCGCTGCCTCGAAGCGCAGGATCGCACCGGCGGTGACGGTCGGCGCGGTGGCCGTCGGCACGGTGACGCGTGGCACGGATTCGTCGCGCACGTCGCTCACCTCAGGCGTCCCGCTGCCGGAGCCGCTGTTCGCACAGATCGAGCCAGTCGACCTCCGCGCGACCCTTGAGGATCAGCGCGTCGAGCAGCAGCAGCCAGGGCAGGTCGGTGTCCGCGTCGGCCTGGGCCTTCTGCCGCGTGTAGCGCTGGAGGCGTTCGAGCGTCTCGGCGCGCTGGCGCTGGAGCAGGTCGGAGACGTCCACCGTCTCCGCGGCGATGGCGAGCAGCACCTTGATGGTCAGCTCGTCGCGAGCGGGCGGGTCGTCGATGACCGGCGTCGCGTACCACTCGGTCAGCGCGGCGTGGCCGGCTTCGGTGATGCGCCAGGCGCGGCGGGTGCGATCGTCGGCGGCCACCGCCGTGCCTTCCTGGTCACGCTCGGGGCCTGCGGCGGACGGAACGCCGGGAACACCGAGCGCCTGCGCTTCCACGAGGCCGTCGCGCTCGAGCCGCGACAGGGTCGAATAGACCTGTCCGACGTTGAGCGGCCAGGCCCCCGCCGTGCTGTGCTCGAAGCTGGACTTCAGGCCGTAGCCGTGCGCGGGTTGTTCGGCGAGCAGGGCCAGCAGGCCGTGGCGAATGGACATGGTCGGGCTCCCTCAGGCGTGCCTGCCGAGTATGCATACTCGGTATCAAGCTCGTAAGGGGGCCAATCGTGGCCCTTTTGCGGCGCCACACGATGCGCGCGCTCGGGCGGGCGGCGCTTGCGCCGGCTCAGCGCGACGACACGGGAAGAGCGAGCGACGTCACCGAGGGTCCGTCCCGGGTCCAGCGGACCCGCGGCACCCAGGCTTCCGGCTCGGGCGGGTAGGGCAGGGGTCCCGCGATCTGCGTGAACTCACCCGGAGTGGGCAGCCAGCGCGCTCCGGCCTCACCCACGTGGAGGATGGCAAGCTCGGTCTCGGGATGGCACAGCTCCAGGCGCCCGGCATCGTCGCTGCGGGTCAGGGAAGCCCACCATCCAAACGGCGTGGACCGGTAGACGCAGACCACCTCGCCGGTGAGAGGCTCACCGGACGTGGACGTGAGGAGCAGTTCCCCGCGCGCCACGTGCGCGTCGAACGCGAGTGTGCCCACGCCTCCCGGCGGCGGCGTGATCCGGTCGTCGCCGTACACGAACCAGCCCTCGCCATGCCAGAGCGCCGGCCTCACCGACTGGGCGAAGAACGGACCCACCATGGCCGATCCCGCGGCATCGAGCGGCATGGTCGCGACGACATGGCCCTGGTCGGGATCGTAGAGCTGGACCCACATGCCCGCGGCGGGTTCACCGTCGAGCGTCGCGCGGACGGCCACGTACGTCGGAGCGGAGTCACCGAGATCGAGTGCCAGGTCGACCGGACCGGCAGCCGGGATCGTGATCGTGGCGGCCAGGTGCGGCGGCGGGTCGTAGGCGCCCGGGACGGAGACCATCGGTTGCCAGCCAGGCTCGAGGCCCAACCAGACGGCGACTTCGCCGGGACCGAACGGGCCGACGCGAAACGTACCCTCCGCGGTCACCGATGCGGTGGAGGGAAAGGCGCGTGGCTGCTCCCCGGCCATCGGCCAGGCCTGCACGCGAAGGGCCGCATACACGTCCTCCTCGAGCCCTTGGATCCGACCCTGGAGCACGCAACCGAGGGGCACGAGGAGGTCGCCACCCTCGACCGACTGCCCGGCTCCCACCACCAGGCCGTCGCTGAACACATGCACCGTCGGCGACCGATAGGCTCGCAGGATCCAGGGCCCGGGACCGACGCCCTCGAATCGGTACGCGCCCTCCTCATCGCTCGTCACCGCATGTCGCTCGCTACGCAACCAGGGCCCGGGCTGCGCGAGGTTCCAGTCCGTGTGGCGGCTGTGGAACCACACTTCGGGCGAGTCCTCCGCCGCCGGCGAGAAGAGCCCCACGTCGACGCCAGCGGCGGGGAGCCCGGCCTCGTCGAGGACCCGCCCCACCACGCTTCCGCTTCGCCCGAGACGCGCCTCGACCCGAGCCGGTTCAGCGGGCCCGACGACCACGTGGACCACCTGGTCCTCGAACCGCTCCGAGGACACGGTGAGCCGGTAGGAACCTGGTACCAGCCCGCCCTGCTCCAGCCGCCCCCCGATGCCCGTCCCCAGCCTGCCCCTTCGGCTCCACGGCCACCCATCGCGCGTCCAAGCGGCGTTGGTCACGGAGCCCTCGACGGTGAACGAGTCGACCGGGGCGGAGGATCGATCGTCGATCACGTCCAGTGTCAGGGAGCAGGTTCCATGGAGTTCGGCGACGACCGTGTCGCCGGGGACCAGGCCGGAGTGCGACCACGACTCGTAGCCCTCCTGTTCGAACGCGAGGTCGTACACGCCCGCCGGGAGATCGCGCCAGACGAGGTCAGCGAGCGCACCCGCGAGGACGTCCGGCGGCCAGTCGTCCCGGCCCTGGCCGGAGAGGACGAAGGACTCGATCGCCGGAGCGCAGAACGGCAGGCCCGCAACGCCCTCGATGTCGACGTTGATCGAGGCCGTCTCGATGCCGGCGAAGACGACCTCCAGCTCGGCGGTGACTCCTTCCTCCACCACGACCGAGGGTCCGTGACCCCAGAAGTGGAAACGCTGTTCGCCGCGCAGCTGATAGAGGTCCGTCCGGTACAGCCCCGGTTCCAGGTCCTCCAGCACGAAGTTCGCCGGTGATGCCTCGGACGCCTGCGCGTGCCGGACACCGGCATCGCTCCGCGGCGGCACGGGCCGCAAGGAGATGCGCCAGTTCGCGGGCAGCGGCAATCCCTGCTCGTCGACGACCCGCCCTTCGATCCGCCCGGTCTGCTCCTGCGGCGCGGCTCCCGCCACGGCGAGGGCAGCCGCCAGCAACCACGTCGCATGGGTCGTGAGCATGACCTTCCTCCGAAGGGTGCTGTGGAACCTCGCCACGCCTCGCACGTTGCGGCCGGGGACCGACACCTCCGGGCGCTTCACCCCCCGCAGATCACCACCTCGAGCCCGTTTCCGAAGGCCGCGCCGCCGGCGAAGGTCCCCAGCTGCATGACCACGCCGATGCCCGCGAAGCTCGCGTCGTCCGGCACGGCCGCCGGAAACGCGACCGAGCCGGTACCGTCGAGCGGCAGGTCCACCGTCCAGAGGAAGCCCGGGTCCACGAGCAGCGTCGCACCCTGGAAGGTCACGTCGGCGCGCGCGAGACCGATCAGCAGCGTGGCGGTGCCAGAGGCCGGACCGCCGCTCGCGGTCAGCGTGAACGACTGCCCGACCACCGGCAGACCCACCGCGCCGAGTGCCGGGCCGCCCGACGGCGCGCCGTACGTCTCGGTGCCGCACAGGCGCACGCTGGCCGTGGCCGAGGTCGCGCTGTTGCCCATCGGGTCGCTGGCCGTGACGCTCCACGCCACGTCCGCGCCGACCAGCCCGGTGGCCGTGGGCGCCGGGTCGATCTCGCCGCGGAAGACGTAGCCACCGACATACGCCATGGGCAGCGTCGCGGAGCTGCCGTCGCCATCCTTGTCCACGTCGACGTGAAGCTCGGCCTCGACGAAGCTGTTGCCCTCGTCCATGACCGACTCCTGCACCACCGCGCGGCGCGGCCAGCCACCGGCAAGCTCGGTCACCGGCAGCGTGGCCGGCGTCTCGGACAGGGCCAGGAAGACCGGCGGCTGCGTGTCGGCCGGGCCGACGTTCTTGTAGTAGAGGTTGCGGTACGGCAGGTACTCGCCCTGGAGCGAGACGATGTCGTAGGTGCCGTTGCCGTCGTAGTCGGCGATGACCAGGTCCAGGGTCGCGTCGGGGCCGACGTCGAAGGCCTCGCCGGGCACGTGCGCGAAGCTCCCCGGGCCGATCGACCCGCTGTTGATGAACAGCTTCTCGTTCGTCGGCGACTCCAGCACGCTGAAAGGCAGACAGCCGACGACGAGGTCGAGGTCCCCGTCATCATCGCTGTCGAGGAAGGCGAAGTCGTTCTCGTCGTGGGCGTTGGGGCCGTCGAGCACCGTCGGATCCGCCGGCGAGAAGCGCAGCAGCCCGGTCTCGGCGAGCTGGTTCCGCGCGACCGAGTCCTTCATGTTCCAGTTGGTGTTCATGATCACCGCGTCGAAGTCGCTGTCGCCGTCGAGGTCGGCGAACTCCGTCTCGTAGGTCGAGATCGAGCCGCTCTGGTTGCTGCTCGGGATGGTGCTCAGGTCGAGCGTGAAGTGGCCGGCGCCGTCGTTGAGGTACAGCTGCGTCACGGGCGACTTGCCGTCCACCACCACGTCGAGATCGGTGTCGTTGTCCATGTCGAGCAGCTTGGCGTTCTGCGCACCCAGCTTCTCGATGGCCGGCAGCTGCGCCGCCGCCTCGGTGAACACGCCGGTGCCGTCGTTGAGCAGCAGGCGCGCCTTGCCGCCGGGCGCGGCGAACGTGACCGGCCCCGCATCAGCCAACACGAGATCGAGGTCGCCGTCGTCGTCCACGTCGCCGGCGCTCACCGACGGCGAGTTCAGCAGCATCACCGGCAGGCGCGCGGCGGTCTCGTCCTCGAAGCGTCCGTTGGCGGGGTTCTTGCGCAGCAGGCGCGGCTGGTCGCCGAACGCCGTGGAGATGACCAGATCCTCGTGCCCGTCGGCGTCGACGTCGGCCACGGCGATGGACCGGCCGTGGAAGACCAGGCCCGCGGGCAGGAACGCCGCGCTCTGGTCGGTCCAGATCGGGTAACCCTGGCCGTCGGTGCCGTCGTTGCGCAGCAGCGTGGGCGGCAAGGGATCGGAGCTCGCGCCGAGATCGCCGGGCATGCTCCAGCCGTTGGCATGGACCAGGATCAGGTCGAGGTCCCCGTCCTCATCGGCGTCGAAGGGCGCGCCGGACTCGGTCCAGACCTGCGCGCCGGGCATGACCTTGTTGAGGAACTGCTGGCAGACGGCGGGCGTCGCGATCAGGGCGATCGCGAGCGCGAGGGGGAGAGGACGCATGGGAGGGTCCGACAGGACGGCGCCGGAGCGGCGCCGCGCAGGGAGGTCGGGCGCGCCGCTCAGCGACGCCCGATGAACCAGCCGTTGTCGCCGTTGCTGTTGGCCTGGGCGACACGGTCGCGGGCGTCGAGCAGACGCTTGTTCTGTGGGTCGTTGGCGAGGCCGGCGTTCACCACGTCGGCGGCCTGGTTGTAGGAGCTGCGCATGATGTAGCTGTTGCAGAGGTTGAGCCGCAGGTCGGTGTCGAGCTCGCCGATCTTCAGGTCGATCTCCTTGAGCGCGGCATCCTGGTCGGGCGGCTGATGCGCGCCGCGATCGACGGCGGCCTTGGTCTCCTTGCGCGCCTTGTCCAGCTCCGAGAGCCCCTGCTCGAACTTCTTGATCGCGCCGGTGCCCTTGTCCGTCAGGCCATCGTGGTTGTCGTCGAGCGCCCGCTTGTAGGAGGCGATGCTCTTCTCGAACATCGCGTGGGCCTCGTCGCTGAAGCGCTGGCCCGCATCGGTCCCGTCCGACGGGTCGCGGTCGTCGACCACCTCCGCCTTCTGCTGGCGCTGCGTCTTCTCGGCGGCCAGCATGCGCGCGGCCTCCTCGGACGCGGGCTCGAGCGGCAGCTCCTGGACCAACTGCGTCAGCAGCGAGCGAGCCTCCCCGACCTTGCCGTCCTCCTGCAGCTGCTTCGCGCGCGCGAGCACTTCCTTGGACGCCGTGGTGCGCGCCTTCATCAGGCTCGCGTTGATCTTGTCGGCCATGGCCGGGCCGGCCTCGAGTGCCGCGCGGTAGTTGGCCCGGGCCTGGGTATAGAGCGTCTGCGTCACGCACCACTCGGCCAGCGCGAGCAGCCCCGCGGCATCGTCCGTGGGCACGGCGGCCTTGCGCAGCCGGTACTGCGACAGCGGGACCAGCGCGTCGACCTGCAGCGTCATCGTGGCGCCGTCGCTCGTCTCGAACTCGACCGTCTTGTCGTCGCTCTCGAGCACCCGGCCCTTGAGCGTGTTGCCCGACTTCGTCTCCAGTTCCAGCGCCTCCTGGGCGGCGACGGGAAGGGCGAGGGCCAGGAGCAGCAGCGTGCCGCGAACGAGAAGAGGAGCGACGGCCATGACGGCGTCTCCGTGCGTGGGATGGGGCCGGGCAGTCTAACCGACCGGCCCCGCCCACGTCCGGGGCACCGAGGCCGCGCGCACGGGAGGCCGCGTCCTCCCCGAAGGTCGGGACCGGCCCGCGGCCGACGGCGGCGTCGACTGGCAGAAGACCTACAACTACAGCGGCGGTGACGCGTGGACCGACATCGAGGCGCTCCCCGGCGGCGGCTTCATCGTGACCGGCGAGATCCTGGCCATGGCCTTCTTCCGCGGCGACGTCTGGACCGTGCGCCTCGACGACGCCGGGTTCGCGGTCGTGGCCAGTACCGGCACGGCGGGCGCGGGGTGCGACAACGCAGGCCGGGCGTGCGACCTGACCAGCCCCACCAACCCCAACGTCTGGACGCACACCCTGAACGTCGCGCCCGCGGACCTGGCCCCCGTCGCGACGAGCACCGTGCCGGCGGTGATGTCGATGACGCTGACGGAGATCGATGCAGCCGCGGCGGTCTGCCCGCAGCCATGACGCGCGCGGATCCCGACGGCGCGAGGACGCCGCAGCAACCTACCCGGCGGTCCCCTTCACGGCGTTCGACAAGGCCACGTTCTTCACGGCGGCGCCGTCCTGGATCGCCCACTGCATCCACAGCTCGGTGCCCGGCGGCAGACCCGCGGGTGTGATGAAGGGCAGCGTCACCGCGCCGGCAGCGTTGGTCGGCAGCGACACGGGCTCGATCAGGAACGGGAAGGGCTTGAGCGTGCCGCCCTTGAACGCCACCGGCGTACTCGAGAGCGCGACGAACAGGCCCGTGAGTGCGTTCGGCGCCGCCTGGGACAGACTCAGGGTGTTCAGTTCGCCGGAGACCAGGAAGCCCGTGGCGTCCAGCAACGGATCACCCGCCACGCCCGACAGCGCGCAGCCCTCGTCGGTCCAGCTGTCGTCGATGATGAAGTCGTACGTGTAACCGATGGTCTCGTCGGCCGTCTGCTGCATGACGTAGGTGTACGTGCCGGGGCCGAGCGGGAGCGAGAAGCCGGTGCCGTTGGACTGCGCCAGGGACAGGGCCGGAAGCAGGTCCCACGGAGCCGGGAACGATGCGGTGTGACTGCCGCCGAGGAAGGCGTTCATCGTCCCGGTGCTCGGAATCACGCTCGTCGGGCCGGCGTCGATGGCGTGGTAGCCGATGTCGCCGTTGTCCCCGCTGGGGATGTCGATGTACTCGAGCAGGATCAGGGCGCTGAGCGAGCCGCCGGCGGGGATGGTGAAGGTCAGGTAGTCGCGAGTGTCCGCCGGATCCACGACGGTGCCCTTGACGACGTTGCTGCCCGGCACGACGGCCAGCGGCGTCGGCGCGGCCGGGTTGCCGGAGAGGTCCCCATCGACGGCCTCGTCGTGGCCCTGGGCCAGCGCGGGGAGCGTGACGAAAACGACACTGACGAGAACGAGCAGGGCCTGCAGCGCGGTACGACGCATCGGGAGTTCCGGCGAAGGGATCGGGGAAAAACCAGTCTAGGCCCCCACTCGACATCCGCCCACGGATCGATTCGCCCGCCAGGACCCCACTGGACGCCTGCTGGCCCCCACGGGGCGGTGCGAAGTGGTGTGCATGCCCCACTCAGGGAAGCTCCCGAACCGCCCCGGATCACCCCGATGCGCCACTTCGGGAATGCGGCTGTTTCTCTCCCTCGGACTGGGACGATAAAGGGAGTCCTGCTACTGTCCGCCCACCCCCTTGGTCACCCCCCAGAGGATGCCCCCGAGCCTCAGCGGAACCCGGTCTGCCTTGAAGCGCCTCCATAAGCTGAACACGTCCGTCCTCGCGACGGCCCACGCCCTCGCCGTCGTCGCCATCGTCTACCTCGTGATGAACTTCTCGTGGTGGACCCTGGGACTCGCCTTCCTTTGGCTGTGGTTGAGCGGCATGGCCATCACCGCGGGCTACCACCGGCTGTACGCACACCGCAGCTATCGGTCGGCCGCACCGGTTCGTGCCTTCTTCCTGATCTTCGGTGCGGTCGCCGTGCAGAACTCGGCGCTGCGCTGGGCCGCCGACCACCGCGTCCACCACGCGAACACGGATACCGAGCGCGACCCGTACAGCATCAAGCGCGGCTTCTGGTGGGCCCACGTCGGTTGGGTGCTGACGCGGCGCAAGGACGTGTCCGGTGTTCCCGCGGACCTGCTCAAGGACCCGCTGATCCGCTGGCAGCACAAGTACTACATCGCCTTGGCGGGCATCTTCGGCGCGTTGCTCCCCGCGGCCATCGGCACGCTCTGGGGCGACCCCCTGGGTTGCTTCCTGGTCGTGGGCTTCCTGCGCCTCGTGATCCAGTGGCACTGCACCTTCTCGATCAACTCGCTGGCGCACTTCCTCGGCCGCCGCCCGTACAACGCCACGATCACGGCCCGGGACAGCTTCATCACCGCGCTGGTCAGCTTCGGGGAGGGCTATCACAACTTCCACCACGCCTTCCAGGCGGACTACCGCAACGGCGTGCGCTGGTTCGACTTCGATCCGGCCAAGTGGCTGATCTACGGTCTCTCGCGCGTGCGCCTGACCTGGGACCTGCGACGCACGCCGACCGACGCGATCACGCGCGCGCGACAGGGCAGCTCGACCCGCGGCAGCTAGCCGACCGTGCGCAAAGTCATCCGCGTCGAGGGTCGCTGAAGATCCTCGCTCGGGTTGATACCTTGGCGGCCGTCCCCCGACCCCTGACCGAGGACCGTCGTGCAGATCTCCCAGAACACCGTCGTCCGCCTCCACTACAAGCTCACCGACGACGCCGGTGAGCTGCTCGATTCGTCCGAGGGCGACGAACCGCTCGCCTACGTGCACGGCACCGAGTCGATGATCACGGGCCTGGAGAAGGAGCTCGAGGGCAGGACCGGTGGCGACTCGTTCAAGGTGCGCATCGACCCCGAGAACGCCTACGGCGAGCACGAGGAGGAGGCCATCCAGACCCTCTCCCGTTCGGAGCTTCCCGACGACGCCGACATCGAACCGGGCGTGCAGTTCGAGGCCGAGGACGAGGACGGCGACACGATGATCCTGACCGTCATCGAGGTGGATGGCGACCAGATCACGCTCGACGGCAACCACCCCCTGGCCGGTGTGGCGCTGAACTTCGACGTCACCGTGGTGGACGTGCGCGACGCGACGGCCGAGGAGATCGAGCACGGCCATCCGCACGGCGCGGGTGGGCACGAGCACTAGCGGGGCCCATGCTCCGCGAAGGCCGCTTCCAGTGCCCGTGCTGTGACTACTACGCCCTCGACGGGCGGGGCCGGCACCAGGTCTGCCCGATCTGCTGCTGGGAGGACGACGGCCAGGATCTCGACCGCCTGGACGACGTCTCGCCGACGAACCACATCACGCTGCGCGAGGCGCGGGACAACTTCGCGAGCTTCGGGGCGGCCGACCAGGCCGCGTTGTCGCTGGTGACTCCGGAGAGCGAGCGCAAGGGCCTGCGGCGGGAGCTACGTGCGCGGCGGCACTGAGCCGCGCTCCATCTTGTATCCCGGCAGTCGGTACACCTCCGGCATCGCCAGGAACAGCTCGAAGCTGTCCGGGGACTCGAACCAGTACCGCACACCGGTGGCCGCGTCCTCGTGGTATGGCGAGCCCGCGCCGGGGCGGAAACGCCGCTTGGTCACCGGGTCGGTGAGCATGCCGCAGAAACCCACGATGTCCCCGAGGAAGCGCTCACGCGCCGCGCCGTCGGCGAAGAGGTAGGTCTCGTAGTTGATGCGCACGGCGTGATCGCTGTCGCAGATCGCCGGGCGGCTCGGGTCCATGTAGCAGGCGAAGGCCAGGCCCTTGCGATTCAGGACGGCGGGGACGTCTTGCACGAAGACGTCGGGGCACGGCACTCAGCAGAAGCCGACCGGCTCGCCGTTCACGTACATCGGCGGCACCTTCGGGTTGAGGCCGTTCTCGAGCTTGATCATGCAGGTGTCGTTGCGTGAGACCTGCCCGTCGACGAAGCGCAGGTGGTGACGCCCGGGGTCGGCCGCGGGCACGGCGAACACGCCATCCCCCGTCAGGGGTGCCGGCGAGAGCTGGCAGGCCGTGAGCGCGAGCGTCATCAACAGGGGCAGGACCGCGAGGCGTTGTACCGTGGACATCCGACTCCTCCCGAGGGGTGTGGGCAGGGTTACGCAGGACGCTCGTCGGTGTGGGACGCCGCGCCCACCGTCCCGGCCGCGCGACACGTATGCTGGGCCCGCACGAACAGGGCCCTCCACGCTCGGGACGACCGATGTTCGAGATCTTCGTCGACGCCGACAGCTGCCCCGTCAAGGACGAGATCTACCGCGTCGCCCACCGCTATGCCCTAAACGTCCACGTCGTCGCCAACCAGTCGATCCAGGTGCCCAAGCAGGACGCGTTCCGGCTCGTGCTCGTCGGGAATCGCTTCGACGAGGCCGACGATTGGATCGCCGAGCACACCGGGGCCGGCGACATCGTGGTCACCGGGGACTTCCTGCTGGCCGCGCGCTGCCTCGAGCGTGGCAGCCGTGTGGTCGGGCCACGCGGGCGTGTGTTCGCCGACGCCACCATCGGTGAGGCGCTCGCCGCCCGCGAGGCGCAGACCTTCCTGCGCGAGATGGGCATCCAGGACGGAGGGCCACCACCCTTCCAGGAGCGCGACCGGTCCCGCTTCCTGCGACGCCTCGACGAGCTCGTCGTGGCCGTGCGCAAGGAGCACGGCGCGCCCTGACCGCCTGGTCAGAGGTCCGCGAGGAAGGCGATCAGCTCCGCTCGCTGCTCCGCATCGAGACCTGTCCAAGCCCTGCGCGCGCGCCGCGCTTCTCCGGCATGTGCCTCGATGGCCTGCTCCAGCGTCTCGGCCGCCCCGTCGTGGAGATACGGGCCGGTGCGACTGATGCCCCACAACGGCGGCGTCCGGAAGGCGACCGGCTCGGCCGCCGCCACTTCCGCCACGATCCCGCGCCGGCCGCGCGCGACCTCGGTCCGCGGCTCGGACGGCGGATCCGCCACGACGTGCAACAACAGATCCGTGTAGGCGGCCACCGGACCGTATTCCCCCTCGAGCCGCGGCACGTGGCAGGTGGCACAGCCGACCTCGGCGAAGTGGACCTCGCCCTTCACCACCTCGGACCTGGACGCGCGGCCCGCGCGCGGCGGCGGCGCAAGGTCACTGCAGTAGCTGACCAGGTCGGCCAGCTGATGAAACGCAAGCTCGGGGTCGGCGCTCCCGTCGTCGTCCTCGGTCTGCCCGAAGCCGCGCTCATCGAACGGGACCGTCAGTCCCAGCTCCCCACCGCATGCGCCGCGTACGAAGTCCTCCATCCTGGGAGCCTGGGCGCGCCAGCCGAAACGCCCCACCTCGATGCGACCGCCCCCGACATCCACGCGGCTGGCGATGCCTCGCACGCCGTCACCGTCGCGGTCTCCGGGGTCCTCGCGGGAGAGGATCTCGGTCTCGTGCACGGTCTCGAGCCAGCCCAGACCGAACAGGCTCGGCGTCTGCATGCCGACCGCCCGGGGCACCTGCTCGACGTCGAGCCCCTCCAGCCCGGAACACGCCTGCACCGCCGGACTCATCTTCGCGAGGATCCGCTTGCGACTCTCGAGCGGCAACTGCGCGAACGCGTTCCTGCTCTCGTCCGGCGTCGGCCCGTCGTCGGCCCCCGACCGACGCCCGCGGAGCGAGTAGCTGAAGAGCGGCGCCGAACCGTCACCCGCATCACCGCCGACGTTGAACTCCAGGCCGCCCGCGCCGCCGATGGCCGGAGAGTGATGGCAGGTGGCGCAGCTCGGCCCGTTCGAGGCCGGCCCCAAGCCCGTCCGCTCGTCGAACTCCTGCTCGAAGAGCTGCTTCCCCGCGAGCCAGCGCGTGGCCTGCGGCTCGCCCAGCTTCGCCGTGGGAAAGCCCTCCACGAGTCGGGCCGGATGAGCGGACTCACTCTCCGTCTCCCCACCCGACATGACGGCGAGGATCGCGATGGCGATCCCACTCGAGCCCTGAAGCAACACGGCCACCTCCCTTGGTGGCGGGCACCCGCGTCGACACGGTGAGCGCGACGTCCGGCGCCCGCTTCCTGCTCCCAGACGCTACGCCGCCCCACCGACCCGGTCACGTGACGGGCGCGGATCGCGACTCCTTCGGCCGTCAGCGCATCCGTCTGCGCATCGGGCCTTCCGCGGCGGATCGGGGGAGGGAGGCCGCATCGGGCGCTCGGGCTCTTTGCATGGACACGGATCGATCCATCCAACGCGCGTCAGCCGCGCTGGCCGGGCCGGTCCCGGCCGGCCGTCCGATACCTTGGAGCCATGGGTGGAGCGGCCTCGGCGGGGTGACGCGACATGCCTGTCGCGCCAGCCGCGACGTAACGGATCGTCAGGGGGCGGAAGACGAGCGCACGGTAGGGTCCTCGCGCCCCAAGACCGGCCCGACCGGCCGCCCGCCGGACACCACATTCTCTGGAGGACAACAGCATGGGTCTGGTCAAGGAGTTCAAGGAGTTCGCCGTCAAGGGCAACGCCATGGACATGGCGGTCGGCATCATCATCGGTGCCGCCTTCGGCAAGATCATCTCCTCGCTCGTCAACGACGTGATCATGCCGCCACTCGGCCTGCTCACGGGAGGTGTCGACTTCTCCGAGAAGTTCATGGTGCTCGGTGAGGGCGGCCCCTTCGAGAACCTCGCCGCCGCGAAGGAATCGGGCCTGCCGATCGTGGCCTACGGCACCTTCATCCAGCACTCGATCGACTTCCTCATCGTGGCCTTCGCCATCTTCATGGTCATCCGGGCGCTCAACTCGATGAAGCAGAAGGAAGCAGCCGCTCCGGCCGCACCTGTCAAGCCGAGTGAGGACATCGTGCTGCTGCGCGAGATCCGCGACTCGCTGGCCAAGTAGTCCGCCGATCCGCCGATCAGAACAGCGCCAGCGTGGCGTCCACCGCGGCTTGCGCGCTGGCCACCAGCGTCGCGGTGTCCGGCGTGGGCGACGGGTCCCCCATCAGGGCGGCCTTGGCCTTGGCCTTGTCGACCGTCTTGGTGAACGCCGCCTCCGCCGATTCGAGCTTCTTGTCCAGCTTCGCCAGGTCCGGCTTGAGTGCGTACCTGGCCTGGGCCAGCAGGCTCGAGCGCATCAGCTTCGACGCCGCCTTGAGCAGGCCCGAGCGCAGCGTCTGATCCACCGGATCGTCGGGGTCCATGCCGCCCGTGGAGGTCGCGACCACCGAGTCCACCTCGGTCTCCAGCATGCCCCCGATGGTCGCAGCCGGATCGGGATTGGTGCAGGTGCCGCCCTTCTTCGCGGCCTTCGCGACCGCCTTGTCGTACTGCACCGCGAAGCCCGCATCCGCTTTCGTGAGCGTGTCGGCCAGGCCGGTCCAGGCCGGGTTCTTGACCGCCTTGCCGTGCGCCGCGGTGGCCTTCCCCAGGAGTTTCGCCGCAGCCTTCAGCGCGCCGGCGTCGCAGGCGAAGGGCCCCGGCGGCCCCGCCCCCTTGAAGGTCCCGGACACCGAGCAGATCTCCCCCTCGCAGTCCACGTCCGTCCCGTCGACCTCGACCGTGATCTTTCCGGGCTGGAAGCTCCCCGTGAACGTCCCGGTGGCGTCCGAGCAGAAGCCGTTGTCGCACAGGAAGAAGCTGGTGAAGCTGCCGGCCAGGTTCCCGTCGGTGTCGATGGTCCCGCTGAGCGCGAGGGTCAGGTCGCAGGTCAGGCCGAACTTCTTCACGACCAGCGGCCCCTCGGCTTCGAAGTCGGCGCCCTTCTGGCTCGTGACGGTCAGGGGCCCCTTGCCCGTGAACGCGGTGTTGCCACCCTCGGTGCAGTTCTTCACCTTCAGCGAGAGCTTGCCGTCGTAGTCTCCCAGCGGGATCTTGAGCGGGACGACGGTCACCAGGGCCGCCGTGACCACGATGTCGTCCACGCTCCAGTCGTTGGCGACGGTGCCCTGGAAGTGGAGCGCCACCTGCACCGACGGCTCGCCCGCGAAGTCGTCCAACGGGACCTGGATCGACGACACGCCGTCGCCCGGCGCGATGACCTGATGCACGACGGTGAACGACGCTCCGCCGTCCGTCGAGACCTCGATGGCGTTGAAGTCGATCGAGTCGGAGAAGTTGTGGTGCTGGTCGCACTCGAACAGCGCCGACGCGACGTTCGTGAAGTCCATCGGCGGGGACATCAGGATGTTGTCGCGATACTTGTTGCCGAAGTCGCAGAACCACTCGTGATAGACGTCGCCGGTGCTGTTCACCCAGCCGAAGCCGGGCTCCCAGATGTCGCCTTCGTAGCCGAGCTGGATGTTCGTCCAGGTCTCGGGAATGCCGGCGTCGAAGTCCTCCGCGAGCAGGACGGTCTGGGCGCCCGTGGCTGCGGACGACAACATCACGGCGACGAGGATGGGAAGCAGGCGACGCACGGGTCTTCTCCGGGAATGGCTGGCGAGTCCCTCTCCACTCACGGTACCGGGGCTTGGCCCGCTTGTGCAGGATTGCGCGGATGTGCCAGGCCCGCTCGGACGCCTCCACGGCGGGCGGCGCGAGCGCGGCGGGCACTCGTGAGCAGGACGGACACTCGTGAGGAGCGAGTAGACTGGGTGCTCGGCCGGGAGGAGCGCAGCGATGTCGTCGGTGTGGTGGATCGGTCTCGTCCTGGCGGGCTGGGCCGCGGAGGTTCCCTCGGTGACGGACATCACCCTGCTCTCGGGCGACCGCGCGCGGACCGTCTCGAGCGCGCTCGTCGACGGGGACCAGGCCTGGGTGCCCTCGACGGCGCTCCCCGAGTTGCTCGGTCACGAGTTGCGCCCGGAGGGCCTGTGTCGCGGCGACCTCTGCATCCCGCTGCCACCGGACCGGGCCTGGCAGCGTGAGAGCGACGGACACCCGCTGGTGAACCTCGGGGTCCTCGCGACCGCGCTGGGTGGCGACCTGGTCGGCGAGCCGGCGCAGGGCGTGTTCAGCCTCGTCGAGGCGGCGGGCGGGCTCGAGGCCACCCTCGCCACCGGCGAGGCCCCGGACTTCGCCCTCCCCGATCGCGAAGGACGCACCGTGCGGCTCTCGGACTTCCGCGGCAGGAAGGTGCTGCTGCTCTCGTGGGCCTCGTGGTGAGGCTGTCGCGCGGACCTGCCCGGGTGGCAGGCACTGTTCCAGGAGCTCGCTGACGACGGTTTCCACATCGTGGCCGTGGCGCAGGACAGTGGCGGAGAAGCCGCGGCCGGTCCCCACTACGACGAGGCCGGCGCGACCTTCACCACGCTGATCGACCCGACTCATCATGTCACCGCGCTCTACCGCATGGTCAACGTGCCCACCGGCGTCTGGATCGACGAGCAGGGCCGACTCGTGCGTCCCCCGGAGACGGCCTGGTCCAAGGCCTTCGACTTCGGGTCCATGCACGTCGGCGACGAGCGCTACGCCGACGCGCTCCGGGACTGGGTCGCGCGAGGTGATCAAAGCCCCTACGTCCTGGACGCCGACGCGTTGTCGCGGCGCATCGATCCCGGAAGCGCGGAGCGGCGACGAGCGGACGCGCACTTCAGGCTGGCCGTGCACCTGCGCGGACTCGGCCATGCGGTGGAGGCCGCCGCCCACTGGCTGCGGGCCCAGCAACTCGACCCGGACAACTGGAACTACCACCGCCAGGCGTGGACCGAGGACACGCCCGCACTGCGCGGACAGAAGTGGCGCGCCAAGTACGAGGGACTGGGCGACGCGCCGTACTACGAGCCGCTCGACCTGCGCTGACCGGAGTCGGCCTACTTCCCCTGCGTGCGGCGACCCACGGCGCTCTGGGGCCGGCCCGAGGGCTTGCTGCTGGGGCCCTCGCCGGTGCTGCTGATCCCCGGTCGCTGCTGCGGGGGTGCCTTCGCCTCCGGATCAGCGTCGCCCTTCTTCGCCTCGGCCTGCCGAGCCCGGGCGTGCTTCGCCTGCTCGCGGCGGAGCTTGTCCTTCTTGGCCTTCTTCGCCTGCTTCTTGTTCGCGTTCGACATGGGTCTGGATCCTACCACCGCACCACAGGCACCGCACCACAGGGCGTGCGCCCCCGGTGGCCCTCGATCTGAGCCGGACGGCGAGGCCTCAGCGCCGCGCGCGGCGATCGCCGCCGAGCACCCTGGCCCGGAACTCCTGGATCACGGGCAAGGCCTCGATCCACGCCGAGGCGTCCGCGCGGTGCGGGTCCTTCGGATGCGGGGCGCCCGCGTACCCGGCCGGGATCTGGCTGTCCTCGTCGGGCTCGTGGTACTCGTAGCCGGGCACGCACAGGTCCTCGTCGACGAGCACGTCGTCGACGCGCACGCCGTAGCTCGACAACTCGGTGGTCAGGGTCTGCGGCGGGTTGATCCAGACGTGCGTCGGGCTGGCCATGAACAGGTACTGGATGCGGCGATTGCGCGACAGGATCCGCAGCTTGCGCAGCCTGCCGCCGAAGAACTTGCTGAACGACCGGGCCTCCTCGATCAGCCCGTCGGCGAAGTCCGGTTCGAAGCCGCTCGCGAAGCGCAGCGAGGTCGGGTCACCCTGGCGCGTGAACCGGGCCACGGGACGACCGCCGTGGATGCGTGAGCGTGCCGCGGCGCGGCGGCGCGGCGAGACGAAGTCCGCGTAGGGCGCGATGCGCCCCGACGGCCCTTCCCGCAGCAGCAGCTCGACGGCGTCGTGGTCCCGGATGCGCTTGCGCGCACGACTGGCCAGGTCGAAGGCGTGCTGGACCTCGAAGGGGAGATTGGTGGTCTCCTCGGCGCTGGTGAGCCACTCCTCGCCAGCGGATCGCACCCAGCGCACGTCGCCCTTGCCGATCCAGTACTCGTCCTCGTCGTGGACGAAGTGGCTCGCCACGCGCCAGACCAGTGAGCTGTCCTTGTAGAAGATGCGCGGATGGATCGCGCGCGCGGGCCGACCGTCGGGCTCGCGCCGGACGACGAAACCGACGAAGAAGCCGAGCGCCTCGTTGTAGCGCTGATCGCCCAGGAAGTACGTCGTGTCGAAGAGGCGGATCTCGTGCCGCGGCCGGTAGCGCTGGAGCAGACGCTCGGGGTCGCGGCGCGCGCAACCGGCGGGGCGCAGCCTGGCGCCGCCGACGATCAGATCGGCGAAACGGCGCGCGACCTGGGCCGGCGTTGCCGGTTCCGGCCCGACGCCCGAGACGAGGGGCCTGAGGGACGGGTTGTTCCGCGGTCCTGGCGTGGGCGATGCTGGCATGGGGTGTGACACGTTGTCCGGCGGGCCGCGAGACTGCAAGCCCCGCTTTCCGTTCCCCTCTGGGAGGCGACCCTTGTTCCCCCGCCGAGCCGACCGTCGCCGCAGGCGCCGGCTGCTGATCGCCGGCCTGCCGCTGTTGCTGGTGCTCGCGCTCTTCGGCTGGAACGGCCTCGAGGCGTCCTGGCAGGTTCCCGAGTCGGGGGTGACCGCAGCGCCGCCCGCCGTGGCCGGCCCGACCCTGCGGGTCATGGCCTTCAACCTGGCCAAGCTCGGTTTCCACCGCGGCGGCCTGGAGTTCGCCGAGACGGGTGAAGTCCGCGCGCGGCTCGCCTCGATCGCCACCCTGGTCCGCGAGCAGGACGTCGATCTGCTGTTCCTGTCCGAGGTCGTGTGGGAGGCGGGGACCTCACCGGTGAACCAGGTCACCGAGCTGGCCGAGGCCGCCGGCTTCCACGCCTGGGCCTACGGCGACAACTTCTCGTGGGGCCTGCCCGGTCTGCGTATCCGCAGCGGCAACGCGATCCTCTCGCGCTTCCCGCTCCACGACGGGCACGTGCTCCAGCTCGCCGGTCGTGCGCCCTTCTGGAACCCCACCAACAACCGGCGCACGCTCTGGTCCACGGTGGAGATCGACGGGCGCCTGGTTCGGTGCGCGTCGCTGCGCCATGACTCCATCGACCTGTCGAACAACGCACGGCAGGTGGAGCAACTCCTCGCGCAGCTCCCCGACGGCCCGATGATCCTCGGCGGCGACCTCAACGCCGAGCCGCAGGACGAGCCGGTGGGCCTGCTGCGGGAAAGCGGTCGCTTCGTCGGCGTGTTCGACG
>JAJDER010000032.1 GCA_029259725.1 Planctomycetota bacterium
CCGCGGGGCTCGCCCCGGGGCTGGCGCCCCTGGCGGCCGTGCTGGTCCTGGCACCGCGCGCCCTGCCGCAGGCCGCGGCGCCGACGCCCGGCCGCGCGCACCGCGACGCCGCCGGCTTCCTGCAGGCCCATGCCGACCGACCCCTGACGCTGCCCGCCGATCACGGCAGCCACCCGGACACGCGCACCGAATGGTGGTATCTGACCGGCCCGCTCGAGGCGGACGATGGCCGGCGGTTCGGGTTCCAGGCCACCTGGTTCCGCCGTGCGCTGGTCGCGGACGAGCCGCAAGGCCGCTCGCCCCTCGCGGTCCGCGACGTGATGCTCTTCCACGGCGCCATCACCGACGTGCAGGGCGGCGCGTTGCACTTCACCGAGCAGGCCAGCCGCGCCTACGGGCCGTGGGCCGGCGCGGCGGAGGACCGACTCGACGTGCACCTCTTCGGCCACGCCTTCCGCGCCGTCGGCGGCGGGACCTCCGCCGGGACCTCCGCCGAGGCCCGTGCCGGCCGCGCCACGCTGGTCATGGACGCCGGCGGCGCGGCCCTCGACGTGTCGCTGGACCTGGCCGCGTGCGAGCCCTGGTTCCACGGCGAGGTCCCCGGCCTGTCGATCAAGGGGCACGCCGCGGGCCAGGCCGCCTGGTACTACTCGTACCCGCGCATCCCGCTGGCCGGCACGCTCACCCTGCCGGACGGCGAGGTCGTCGGGGTCCGAGGCACGGCCTGGTTCGATCACGAGTTCGGCAGCAGCCAGCTCGGAGCCGGCCAGGTGGGCTGGGACTGGTTCAGCGTGCCGCTCGATGACGGCAGCGACCTGATGCTCTACTCGATGCGCCTGGACGATGGTCGCTCCGACTCGACCAGCTCGGGCAGCTTCCGGGCGCCGGGAGGCCAGACCCGACACCTTGCTCGGGAGGCCTTCGAGATCACGCCTTCGGGCTCCTGGACCAGCCCGCACACCCTCTCCAGCTACCCGGCGGGCTGGATCCTGAGCGTCCCCGACGAGGAGCTCGCGCTGCGCGTCCGTCCCCTGCTCGACGACCAGGAGATCCGCACACCGCGCTCGACCGGCGTGACCTACTGGGAAGGGCTGTGCGAGTTCGAGGGCACCCGAGCCGGAAAGCCGGTCGCGGGGCGCGGCTACGTGGAGCTGGTCGGCTACTCCGGAGCGCTGCGGGAACGCCTCTGAGCGCTGCCCGCGCGTGCCCGGTTCCGATCGGCCCCATCATGCGACCCGGGCCTCCGCTGGCGGTACCCGAGAGCACCTCGGGCGCCAATCCATGGGCGGGAAAACATGGTACTTTGACGTGCTCCCGTGCCGACAACAGGGTCACCGGTCCGCACACGGCTCCCCTCGGCACCACCCCCGCTTGGCACCACCATGAGAGTCCTCTTCCTCTCGCCCTTCCTCGCGCAGGAACCACTCGGGGTCATGTACCTCAGCGGGGCGCTGAAGGCTGCCGGTCACGAGACCCGGATGATCTTCCTCCCGGACGCCGAGATGGCGAGCAAGATCCGGGACTTCGACCCAGGCGTGGTCTGCTACAGCTTCACCACCGGCGCGCACACGGCGATCCTCGGCATCAACCAGCAGGTCAAGGCGATCGTCCCGCACATCAAGAGCCTGTGCGGCGGCGCCCACGTCACCGTCGTCCCCGAGTACATCCACGAGGAGGGCATCGACGCGATCTGTCGCGGCGAGGGCGAGGCGGCCGTGGCGGACTTCGTGAACGCGGTCGAGAACGGCGGCGACCTCACGAACATCCCGAACATCACCTACAAGGACGAGGACGGGAAGGTCTGGGCCAACGAGCCGCGCCCGCTCGTGCCGGACATCGAGGTGTTCGGGCACTGTGACCGGGATCTGGTCTACGACGCCGCCGACTTCTACCGCACCAGCGAGCGCAAGGTCATCAAGACCGACCGCGGCTGCCCGATGAACTGCTCCTTCTGCTTCCACCACGCGTGGAAGAAGAAGGTCTACGGCGTGAAGAACAACGAGTACGTGCGCCGCCGCAGCGTCGATCATGTGATCAAGGAAGCGGTGGCGATGAAGGCGGCCTACCCGCTGACCTTCATCCACTTCCTCGACGACATCTTCAACATCAACAACAAGTGGCTCGAGGAGTTCGCCGAGCGCTGGCCCGTCGAGGTGGGCCTGCCCTTCGACGCGATCCTGATGGCCAACATGGTCACCGAGAAGCACATCCAGCTGCTCAAGCAGGCCGGCTGCATCTACGCGCGCATCGCCTTCGAGGCGGCCAACGACTACATGCGCAACGCGGTCATGAAGAAGAACACCACGCGCGCGCAGCTGATCCGCGCAGCGACCTTCATCCGCAAGTACGACATCCGCCTCGGGAGCCTGAACATGCTGGGCGGCCCCGGGTCGACCATCGAGGACGACTTCGAGACGATCCAGCTCAACATCGAGTGCCGCGTGGACCACCCGCTGGCCAGCCTGCTGCAGCCGTACCCGATGACCGACGTGAACGACTTCACCGCCGAGATGGGCCTGGCGACGGACACGTGGGAGGAGTTCCCCGTGCTGTTCAACCGCACCAGCTCCATCTCGCTGCCCAACCGCCACCTGTTCGAGAACCTGCACAAGTGGTTCCCGGTGGTCGTGCGCTTCCCCTGGACCATGCCCATCGCGCGACGCGCCATCCGCTTCAAGTGGCTGGGCGGCCCGTACCTGATCATGTACATGCTGTGGAGCGAGTGGCTCGTCACCGAGCAGAACCGGCTCTACTACGCGGCCCAGGGCAAGAAGGGCTTCAAGACCATCCCGGTCGTGGACTTCACGCAGCGCGTCATCACCAAGGGCTTCATCCGGGTGTTCACCTCGATCTTCGGCAAGAACGCCACCAAGGTCGGGATGAAGAGCCTGAAGATGTCGCTCAACAGCGAACGCGTGATGAACCACATGGACGACTAGGCGCTTCGGCGTCGGTCGTTGCCCGTTGCCAGCCTAGAGGTCGAAGTACGCGGTGCCGTGGATGCCGACGCCCCTGCTGTTGCAGCGAAACTCGCCCGTCGCAAGGGCGTAGATCCAGGCCTGGTTGCCGATCGGACCGGGGGGCATCTCGTCCACGAAGCGCACGTCGTCGTCACCCGCCAGCGGGTTCGTGAGCGCCGGCTCGTCGTCGCTCCCGTGGACACGGATGTAGCGGTTCGCCAAGCCTCTCCACTCACTCCGGGAGCGCGGGTGGTGCCCCTCGGCTTGCGCGTAGCCGTCCACGACGTCGCGCATCGTCGCGAGATTGCTGGCGATGGCGGCCTCCGGGGGTCCGGAGCAGATGACGACGGGGTAGCGCGGCACGAAAGCGGCGTTGATCACGCCCGCCAGCACGAGCAGGCCGAACATCGTGGGCGGCCGGCGGACCTTCCACCACGGCAGGTGCCACCACGGTCGGGGAGAGCGCCGGGATCGGGTCATGGAGCCTGTATCGACCCGACCCCGGAAACGGCTGAGGGCATTCGCCAGGCGCCCATGAGAAGCGCGGGTCACCGCGGGCCGAGACCGGCATCGCATGACGCAAGACAGCGCCGGGAGCTCCCTCGGACGACCCCCCTTGCCCGAGGGAGAGCCGGACACGGTCCCCCTCCGGGTCCGGCCCCCTGCCCCCACCCGGCACACGTCTCGGCGCCCGCGGCGGGTCTCCTCCCTGACCCGCCGCGGGCCCTCTTGCCTGTGGCCCCCCGGTCCGGCCCGCTAGACTCCAGCCTGGCCGGCACACCGACTCGACGGACGCTCGGGTCGATCGCGCCGCACGGAGAGTCCCGATGACGCGCCACGCCCCCGCCGCGCCAACCGGCCCGCCCGGCGTGGTCGCCTTGCTCGCCTGCACCTTCGTCGGCGCGCTGCTCCTGACGCTGTCCGGCTGCGGAGGACCCAGCGCGGACGTCGTGCTCTACGTCGCGCTCGACCGGGCGCACTCCGAACCGATCGTGAGACTGTTCGAGGAGCGGACCGGGCTGGTGGTCGATGCGCACTACGACGTCGAGGCCACCAAGTCCGTGGGCCTGCGCAAGCGCATCGAGGAGGAGGCCCGCAACCCGTACTGCGACGTCTTCTGGAACAACGAGGTCGTGCAGACCGTGCGCCTCGCCGAAGTCGGCCTGCTGCAACCCTATGTGTCTCCCGAGGCCGTGGACATCCCCGCGTTCCTCAAGCACCCGGACGGGCTCTGGACCGGCTTCGCCGCGCGCGGACGCGTGCTCATCGTCAACACCGAGCAGCGCCCGACGGCCGCCGACGGGCCCACGGGGATGGCCGACTTCGTCGACCCCGCCAACACCGGTGTCTGCGGCATGGCGCGCCCGCTGACCGGCACCACGGCCGCCCACGCCGCGGTGCTGATCACGCGCGACGGCACCGACGCCGTGCTCGGCCTGTTCGGTGCGATGCGCGACAACGACGTCTCCTTCGGCCCCGGCAACGCGCACCTGATGAAGCTGGTCCGCACCGGTGAGCTCGACTTCGGCTGGACCGACACCGACGACTACAAGGTGGCCGAGGACGCCGGCTATCCCGTGACCCGCGTCGTGCCCGACCAGGGCGAGGGCGAGACCGGGCTGATCGTGATCCCCAACACCGTCGGCCTGGTGACGGGTGCCAAGCGGCCCGACGCCGCGCGGCAGCTGATCGACTTCCTCCTGAGTCGCACCGTGGAGCAGCACCTCGCCGCCGGCCCCAGCGCCCAGATCCCGGTGCGCGACGACGTCCCGCGCCCCGATCACGTGCTCGACCTGTCGCGCTACCGCCTGTGCGAGGTCGACTGGATCGCCACCGGGCGCGCCTACGACGACAACCGGGAAGCCCTGGAGCAGTTCTTCATCCACTAGGCTCGGGGGCCACGGGCCGAGCGAGGTCCGGGGGAGGGACGATGACGACACGCGTGATGTGCGCCGCACTGTGGCTCGGTGCTGCTGCCTGCTCGACCGGTTCCCAGGGCGGTCCTGCGGCCCCCGGCGTCGAGGCGCCCGACGTCGACTGGGCCGTCGAGGTCGCCTTCGAGAGCGGGACCAAGCTCGGCGGCTGCGCCGTGGGCGAGCTGGATCCGACCTCGCCGGGCGGCGAGATCGTCTCGGTGGCCGGCGACGGCCAGGTGTGGGTGACGGCGCGCATCGACGGCGCGTGGTCGACGACGTCCATCGCACGCCTGCCGGGAGAGGCCATCGGGTGCGTCGTGGCCGACCTGCTGCCGGACATCCCCGGCGACGAGATCGTGACCGTCGGCGTGGCCGAGGGCGGCGAGGAGGACGGCGGCCCGGGGGTGGCCCACCTGCTGGCGCGCACTCCAGACGGATGGAGCACCGAGATCCTGTTCGAGGATGACGCCCTGCTGCACGGCGTCGATGTCGGTGACCTGAACGGCGACGACCGCCTGGACGTGATCGTCGCCGGGTACAGCCGGCGCGTCCACGTGCTGGAGCGCGACGCGCAGGGTGACTCCTGGCGCGTCACGAGCGCTGGCGTGCTCCCGGACGTGGCCAAGTCCGTCGTCGTCGTGGGCAGCCCGGATGCCGAGCGTCCCGCGCGCGCCGTGGTCGGCTGCCGCGACGGGAGCCTGATCGAGTTCCGGCTGATGGTCGGCGGCGCCCTGGGCCGCTTCGAATGGGCCTCGGGCAGCTCGTCCCAGGCGCGACTCGGAGCCCTGCCCCCGGGGGTGCTGGTGGCGTCCGACGGCGGCACCCTCGCCACCGTGCTCGGCCCGGCGCGCATGGAACTGTACGCGTCCGGCGACAAGTTGCGCGGCGCCGTCGCGGCCGACGTGGACCCGCACGCCTTCGGGACCGAACTCTGCACGGCCGGCTACGACGGCGCGGTCGTCGTGACCCATCGCATCCAGCCGGCGGGCGCCGCGCTCGTCGTGGCGCGCGACGATGATCGACTGCACCACCTCGCCGCCGGAAGGCTCGCGCCGGGCAAGCCGCCGAGCCTCGTCGCCTGCGGTTATTCCGGGCGGCTGATCGTGATCACGCGTCGCTGAACGGGTGATTGGTCGCGGTACGGTCATCCCGGCTAGAATGCGCGGCCCGGTCGAGAACCGGGCAACACCCCCGCGCGGCCGGACTGCGATGTCCGCTGTCCATCCGCCCGCGCCCGAGAAGCGGATGTCCGTCGAGGCGACCACGCCCAGCCGCGAGCTGAAGATCCTGCGCGAGAAGACCGAGCGCTTCCTGGGCAAGTCCGCCACCGGTTGGAGCGCCGTGCAGGACCGCTACGAGATCCCGTACAGCGCGACTCGGCTCGTGGTGCACCCCATCGACTGGACCCACGGCAAGACGCTGCTGCGCTTCATCGCTCCGTTGCTGCTCGAGGTGCCGCCCGGCCCCGAACTCTTCCGTCGGCTGAGCGAGTTCAACAACACCACGATCTTCGGGAAGTACTACCACCACGACGGCACGGTCTTCATCGAGCACAACCTGCTCGGCGAGTCCGTCGATGGCGAGGAGTTCCGCGCGACCCTCGCCTCCGTCGCCCACCACGCGGACCATCTGGTCGACGCGCTGCAGGCCGAATTCGGCGGCCGGAAGTGGAAGCAGGATGGCTGATGCCGCGGGAACCCCGCTGATCGAGATCGCCGGCCTCGAGCTCGATGCCTGGGACGAGCCCGTCCGTGACGTCGTGGAGGCCGTGCTCGACGTCGCCCGGCGTCTGGACCACAACGTGATCGGTCTCGAGCACCTGATGGTCGTCGGCGCGGAGAACGGCGTGGGCACCATGGCCCAGGCCGCGCCCAGCCTGGCCGCCTTCCGCGAGGCGTTGCTCGACCTGCTCTTCGACGCCCGCGAGACCTTCCGCAACGACGATGACGACGACGGCGAGGGGGACGACGAAGAGCGCCTCTGGCTACGGCCGGAGTTGCTGCGGACGCTGGAGCGCATGCAGGCCGGCGACGAGCCACGCACGGTGATGCTCGACGTCATGCTCGGCCACGTCGAGGACCGACCGATCATCGCGCGCGCCCTGTCCTATGCGCGCGGCGAGGAGGGCGAGGTGTCGCCACCCGACACCGACGTCTTCGACCGCACCGCGGACTTCAGCCTCGATGGCATGGACTCGGTGGCCATGGAACGCGCCGCCGACGCCGCCGCGCGCGCCTCGACCCGACGCAGCCGCCACGGCCACGCCGCCGAGGCCAGCGTGGCCGAGAGCCTGGAGACCTGGGCCGAGAAGAGCCACGCCGGCCACCCGGCCCCCGCGCCGGCACTGCAGCTGCCGCTGATCCGCGACCTGCTCACCGACTCCGCCCACGACCTGGCGCTGATCGGTCGCGAGGCCCTGCTCGACCAGGTCGCGCGCGTGCTGTTGCGGTTCCAGAACCCCGCGGTGGTGCTGGTCGGGCGCAGCGGCGCCGGCAAGACGGCCTTCGTGCGTGGCCTCGCCCGCGCCGCCGCCCACGCGGACGACGAGGACGGCGTGAAGGCCCTGGCCGGCTTCCACTTCTACCAGCTCAAGCTGCTCGATCTCGTGGCGCAGGGGCACCAGGGCCAGGACATCCACAACATCGTCGACCAGCTGCTCACGCAGATCGCGTCCGACGCCAAGGGCGTGCTGGTCATCGACGACCTGCACATGCTGGTGGCCAAGCAGGGTGCGCCGATGATGAGCGACGTCATCGACACGGTGAAGTTCCACATCAAGAAGGGCAGCGTGCGCGCCCTGCTCACCGTCGACGAGGACGCCTACAACAAGGGCTTCAGCCAGGATCGCTTCTTCTCCAGCGAGCTCACGGTCAAGAACCTGCCGCCGCTTGAGCGCGGCGACGTGATCAAGATCCTCGGCAACCTGTCGGTGCGGCTGCAGAAGCACTTCGGCGTGACCATCGGGCAGGCCGCGATCGACCTGGCGGCCGCGGTGGCCCTGGACTCGGCCGCCGACTACGCACCGCCGGGATCGGCGATCCGCATCCTCGACGAGGCCTGCGCCCTGGCCCGCGCCCGCGGCGACGAGACGGTCCTGCCCGACCACGTGCAGCAGTCCATCCGCGAGTCCGAGACCGTCACCTCCGACTGGGACAAGCGCCGGCTGGCCTCCCTCGAGCGCGCCATCGGCGAGCGCGTCCTCGGGCAGGAGCACGCCGCCGCGGCCCTGTCACGTCGCGTGCGCCTGGCCAAGCTCAAGCTCGACCGCAAGCCCGAGCGCCCCGACGGCGTGTTCCTGTGCATCGGCCCGTCGGGCGTGGGCAAGACCGAGATGGCGCGCGCCCTGTCCGAGGCGCTCTACGACGACGAGACGCGCATGGTGCGCCTCGACATGTCGGAGTACATGGAGCCGCACTCGGTCGCGCGCATCATCGGCGCGCCGCCCGGCTACGTCGGCTACGGCGAGGAAGGCGCGCTCACCGGCCCGGTCTCGCGCCTGGGCCACTGCGTGGTCCTGCTCGACGAGATCGAGAAGGCCCACCCCCAGGTGCTCAACCTGTTCCTGCAGGTCTTCGACGACGGCCGCCTGACCGACAGCCGGGGCCGTACCGTGGCCTTCAGCGACTGCGTGATCATCATGACCAGCAACATCGGTCGCGAACTCTATGCCGTCGGTGGGGACCCCAAGGTCGGCTTCGGCAAGACCGACGTCGAGGACAAGCCGGTCAAGGACGCCGTACGCAACCACCTGCTGCGCATCCTGCCGCCCGAGTTCGTCAACCGCATCGACGAGCTGATCGCCTTCCGCGTGCTGGGCGAGGACGACATCAAGCTCATCGCCGCCAAGATGGTCGAGCAGGAGGTCGCGCGCTGGGCCCACTGGGGCAAGGCCATGACCTACGAGGAAGGCGTGGTCGACATCATCGGCCTCTCCGGCTACGACCCGCGCCTCGGCGCCCGCCACATCGAACGCAACGTGGAGCGCTTCATCATCGCGCTGATGAGCGACGCCGCCGTGAAGGACGGTTTCGACGACGTCCGCACGGTGCACCTGGCCACCAAGGACGGCAAGATCTGCATCGAGCTGGACGGCAAGCCCTTCGAGTGCCTGGTGAACGAAGGGTAGGGGCCCTCAGTCGTCCACGCCCACGACCAGGTCGAGGCGGGCCTCTTCACCCGGCGTGATCGTGACGAAGATGTCGTCCGCGCCCGATCCGCCGCCCGGGGGCCGGATCCGCCAGAGGCCCACCGCCAGGTCGTCGAAGCGATAGCGGCCCCCTTCGACCCGGGCCGACTCGCTCAGCACCCCGCGGCTGTCGAGCTCGAGGGGCACGGCGTGCACGCTCGGGGCTCCCGGCCCACCCCACGGTCTCTCCAGGGTCACCGTGCCCGAGAGCGAACCCACCGGGAGCAACTGCAGGTCGAGCGTGCGCGTGCCGACCTCCGGCAGGCTGCTCACGTACAGCTCCTGGCGACCCTCGAAGTTCACGATCACGCGGGCCATGTCGGCGCTGCGAAGATGCTCGAAGCGGTAGCGGCCCTCGGCATCGGTGAAGGTCATGCTCGGCGCCTCGTTCTCGGGGCGGAGAGCCACCCGCGCCCTCGCGAGGGGCACCTCGGAGTGCGCGTCGGTGATCCGTCCGGCGAGCACGCCGCGCCCGAGGATCAGCGTCAAGTCCGCGCGGATCTCGGCGCCCGACGTCACGTCGATCAGGGCCTCGCCCGCCGCCGTGCCGCCCGAGGACGTGCCCCTCAGCTTCATCACGCCCGCGTCGGATCGATGGATGAGGTAGGTGCCGTCGAGCGAGCGCACCTCCGAGGACCGTGAGAACGCCGACGTCTTCGTCGGTGTCAGGGTCACGCGCCCCGGCACCTCATCAGCATGCAGCCACAGCGTCCCGGTGATCGAAGCCACCCGGCCGGCGTCCAGGTCCACCACGGCCGTCGACATCGGCGCGATGTCCACGGTCCCCGTGCCCGCCAGCGCGTGCACCCATCGCTCGCCTGCCAGCAGACCCTCGAGCGCGTAGCGCCCGCGTGCATCGGTCCGGGTGTGGCGGACGGCATCCTGCGTCGTGGAGCCGGCCAAGCGCGTGGTGACCGGGAGCCCGGCGAGCAACCGCCCCGTCGCGTCGCGCACGGTGCCGTGCAGAGCGGCGTCACCACCGAGCACCAGGTCGAGATCGATCGTCTGGGCCGCTTCGACCTGCAACTCCTCCCGTGCGCGCTGGTCCCAGCCGGGCACCGTGGCCCACAGCCTCCAGGTGTCGGGCCCCAACCCGGTGAATCGGTAGCGGCCGTCGTCTCCCGTGAACTGAGGCTCGATCTCCAACCAGCGATACGGCCCCGACAGGGCCACGCGCGCTCCGGCAGCCGGCCCGCCCGCCTCGGACCAGGAGACCGTGCCCTGCACCGTGGTCTCGCGCTGCAGCGCGACGGTGAGCCGCTCGGTGACCGCCGACCCACCGGCGGAACCGGGCACCGGCTCGGGCCCCGCCACCCAGGTGATCTCGCGGTACTCGCGCCCGGGTGCCGTGAGGCCGATGGAGGTGATCGTCGACGAGAGCTCCTCGACCAGCACCAGTCCGCGTCCATCGCTGGGGAGGCCCGCGCGTCGCGCCGCCGCGCGACCCGTGGTGACCGGCAGTGGACGCGCGTACTCCTCGCTGCGCCCCGGGTGGCCGGTGGCCGCGGCGATGACGCCCTGCAGCAACTCGCCGTCTCCCGCGGCGATGACCTCGATCAACAACCGCGGCGCCGGAGCGAGCAGCAAGGCAAGCGACTCGACGTCCTTCTCGGCCAGGCCCGAGAAGCGCGCCGCTCGATGACCCGGGGCGTAGGCCATGATGACCACGTCGCGATCCTCGACACCCTCCACGACGAACCGGCCGACGGCATCGGTGCGCGTCACCACGGCTTCGAAGGAGAGCGGCACCTCGTCGACGACCCAGGGCAGGTCCTCCGGCAACTCGGCATCCGCGACCCAGGCGTCCTCGGTGGCCACGACCACCGTCGCGTTCCGCAGCGGCTGGCGCCCGGCTCCGAGCACGCGCCCGGCGACGCGCATCCCCGCCGGCACGACGTGTGTGCCGAGGTCGAGGACCTCGCCGGCCCTCGGTTGCACGTCGTCGATGTAGAAGTCCTCACCGAGCGGCCGACGCACATCGAAGTTGAAGTCCCCGGTCGGGATGCCCTCCACGCGGAAGAAGCCGTCCTTGTCGGTCCAGGCGCAGAAGAGCTCGAGCCCGGTCTCCTCCAACTCCTCCGCCTCCAACTCCACGGCGGTCATGCCGCCGGCCTCGTCCTCCGGGCCGTCGGCGACCTCGTCGTCCTCTCCCCGGTCCTCATCGTCGGAGGCCTCCGCGGTCCAGTCCTCGATGCAGAGGTGCAGGCCCGCCTGCGGTCGAGCGTGTTCGTCGACGATCCGGCCGACGACCGTCCCGGCCGGCGCGAGCGCGACCGTGCCCATGTCGTAGCGGTCCTCGTCCTCGACGGGCCCTGCGGTGACGAGCCGCGTCTGCCGTCCATCGTGCGGCGCCAGCATGAGCAGCGCCTGGCGCGGGCCGAAGGGCTCGCCCGCATCGGTCCACTGGCGCGGCACGGCCAGCGCGAAGCGGCCCTCGGTGTCGGTGAGCGTCGACGGGAACAGGTCGAGGTGGAGCCAGTGGTCGTCCGCCAGCGGGATCTCGATGTCGAACATCAGGTCTTCGTCGGGCAGCACGCGCACCTCGACACCGACGAGCGGCAGGCCGTCCTCGTCCACTACCTGCCCGGTGACGGGATGCGGTTCCGGCAGGCCGAGGCCGAGCACGGCGGTGGGCATGAGCTCCCAGAAACCGGGGTCGCGGCGCGCCACGACGATCGGCCCGGCCTGGTCGCCCGCCACGCTCGGCGCCGGCGCGTCCGCCTCCGTCCCGTCGATGCCGGGCTGGTCCGCGCCCGATGACTCGGCATCCGCAGCGGGCGCGGGCTCCGCAACCGCGTCCGCGCCCGCGACGGAGCCCGCGTCGGAGCCCGCGACGCGCCCACCCGCATCGTCGCCGAGCATGGACACGGCTCCCGCCACGATCGCGCCGACGAGCAACACGCCGCCCACGACTCCGACGAGCCTCGTCGGTGAACCCGATCGGCGTTGCGGACTCCGTGCCATCGACACCTCCCGCTGCCCTCGTCCGTCGTCGGCCGCCACTCGCGCGACAGACCACGGGCGGGCTCCCGAGGCATCGCTTCCGCCCGACCGCCTCCCCGGCCCCACCGATGGTAACGTGCCTCGCGAACCCAGCTCACGAGCTCTGCGCGCGCCAGTGCCGCCGCGCTCGACGACCCCGAGCTGCTCGACCTGCCGGACCCGCTCGCCTGATCCGGACCTTCGGGTATCCTGACGAGTGCCTTCCGGATCCCGACGCGCCGCGCCCCCGATCTCCTCCGCGCAGCGCGTCCGGCAGGCCGGCCCGTGGACGACCCCGAAACCGTCCGCGTGCGCCGAGGCCCTCCTCCCCGCCCGCCCACCAGGACCTGCTCCGATGTCCCGCTCCCGCCGTGCGTTCGCTGCGCTCCTCGCAGTCGGCCTGTGCCTCTCGCCCCTCTCCGCCCAGTCGACGACCGTGCCCCACGAAGTGCAGCTGCCCGGAACGCAGCCGCTCGAGGTGCCCTTCCTCGACCAGCCGGCCAACTGCCTCTCCTGCCACGGCGGTGACTTCGACCCCGCCGTCGAGCCCGGCCACAACTGGCAGGGCAGCATGATGTCCCACGCCTCACGCGACCCGCTGTTCTGGGCGGCCCTCGCCGTGGCCGAGCGTGACGTCGCCGGTGGCGGTGACCTGTGCCTGCGTTGTCATGTCCCCACCGCCTGGATCGGTGGCCGCAGCACACCCACGGATGGCTCCGCGATCCTGCCCACCGACGCCGGTGGCGTGACCTGTGACGCATGCCATCGCCTGACCAACCCCGACACGAGCGAGATCTTCGGGATCCAGAACCCGCCCTTCCTCGCCCACGACGAGAGCGCCGAACCCGAGGGCTACTACGGCAGCGGCATGTACGTGGCCTGGCCCGACAACTGGACCAAGCTCGGCCCGTACGACGACGCGAACACGCCTCACGGCTTCATGCAGAGCCAGTATCACCGCGACAGCCATCTGTGCGGGACGTGCCACGACGTGTCCAACCCGTACACCGGGGACATGGCGCCCGGCCACGGCGCGCAGCTTCCGCTGGAGCCCGGCACGTTCAGCGGCGTGCTCGGCGCGCCACTCGACGAGAAGGCCGGCTTCAACAACCCGCCCTACGCCTACGGCATCGTCGAGCGGACGTTCAGCGAGCACTTCGCGTCGAACCTGCGCACCTACCCGGTCTCGGCCTACGCCGCCCTGCCGCTCGAACTCCAGGACGGCGCCTTCGAGACGGCCCACGATGCGGCCATCGCGTCGACCCCCACCGGCGACTACGTCGACGGCACGACGCGCTTCTTCACCTGCCAGACGTGCCACCTGCCGCCCGTGACCGGCAAGGCCAGCTGGCTCGAGGAGGCGCCCGAGCGCACCGACCTCCCACGACACGACCTCACGGGCGGCAACTACTGGATCCCCCAGGCCATCGCGCACCTCGACGCCTTCGGGCTGCTGCCGGCCGGCGGCGGTCTGACGCCGCAGGAGATCGACGCGATGATGGACGGCGCCGATCGCGCCCGCGCCAACCTCGAGGTCGCGGCCTCGCTGACCGTGCTGGGCGACACGCTGCTCGTGAACAACCTCACCGGGCACAAGCTCATCAGCGGCTACCCCGAGGGCCGGCGCATGTGGCTCTCGATCGAGTGGCTCGACGAGCTCGGCGAGACCCTGCGGCACGACGGTGAGTACGGCACGCTCGACGTGACCCACGACGACGTCCCGCTGCAGGTCGAGTCGATCCTGGACCTGGATGACGAACACCTGCACGAGTTCAGCGCGCACCACGGCATGACCCAGGGCTGGGCGGTCAAGCTGCTGGCCGACGGCACCGACCCGAACATCCCGCTGACCTACGACCGCATCACCGGCGCCGTGGCCCTGACCATCGGGGAGCTGGCGCTGCAGCCGCCGGGCACGACCCATGCGGCGCAGCACTTCCTGCTCAACGACGTGGTGCTCTCCGACACGCGCATCCCGCCCTGGGGTCTCGACCATGACGCGACGCGGCTGCGCAACGCGCTGCCCGTGCCCGAGACGCAGTACGGCAACCCGGGGCCCGGCGGCACCTACGACCACTGGGCGGAGATCGATCTCGATCCGCCGGCCGGCGCGGTCAGCGCGTCGATCGAGCTGCTCTACCAGCCGACGAGCTGGGAGTACATCCAGTTCCTCGCGCTCACCAACGACGGGTCGATCGCCACGCTGGAAGACATCGGCGACAACCTGCTGGTGACCTGGCTGCTCACTGACATGGCCGCACCCCACGTGATGGCGACGTCCAGCTGGAAGGCGGGCGGCAGCGTCGATCCGTGGGCCGACCTCGGCGACGGGCTGTCCGGCATCGCGGGCACGCCCCGCCTGAGCGGGCACGGTTCGCTGCTGGCCGGGCACTCGATGTCGCTCTCGTTGGAGAACGCGGCGCCGGGCGCCGACGCCTTCCTGATCGCGGGCTTCTCGGCCATCCACGCGCCGTTCAAGGGTGGTGTGTTCGTGCCGGCCCGCGACCTCGTGGCCGATTTCGCGGTGGGCCCGACGGGCACGCTCAAGCTCGATGCGTTGTGGCCGGAAGGCCTGCTGCCGGGCACGCCGCTCTGGATGCAGTACTGGATCGCCGACGCTGCCGGACCCTTCGGCTTCGCGGCGAGCAACGCCGTCAAGGCGACGTCCCCCTAGGCTCGGGTAGCATGTCCGCCCACCACGCGGCGTCGTGCCGGGTGGGTCCTGATGCGGCGCGAGCGACGAGCGTGGGCAAGGTCCGACGAGAGCGACGGGGGCCCCGCGTCGTCGTGCGCACCCCGGTGAAGGCCGACGCCGCTCGCGTGATCGAGTTGTCGTGCGCGAGTCGCCGACATCTCCACCCGTGGACACGCAACGCGCCCACCGACTCCGACGCCTTCACGCGCCTGCTCGAGAGCGCAGCGCTCGAGAACCACGAGACCTTCCTCGTCTGCCGACGCCAGGACGGGGACCCGGTCGGCCTCTTCAACGCGTCGCAGATCGTCCACGGCAACTTCAGGAGCTGCTACCTCGGCTACTACGCCTTCGCCGAGCACGCCCGCCAGGGCCTCATCCGTGAGGGGCTCGGACTCGTCCTGGACGAGTTGTTCGGGGCACGGCGGTGACCCGGCGCAAGGGCGCGCGCCGACGGGCGGACATCCCCTCCGACGTCCTCGACGGCCTCCACGCGGGCACGCTCGAGACCGCCACGCTGGTGGAACAGCTCGCGCTCGACTTCGGCCGACTCGCGCGCGAGACCCTGGTCGACACGGACCGCAAGGTGGCCCGGCACGTGGCCGCCGAGCTGGACCTGCTGCGCGAGGCGCCGGTCACGGTGCGCATGCGTCGCGCGGGCGAGTGGCTCCACGAGGCTCTCGGCGACGCGGCTTTCGACCTGCTGCGCGAGCACCGCTCCGACACCGTGCGTTCGTGGGCCGCCTTCGCACTCGTCGCCCGGCCGCGCCTGACGCTGCGCCAGGGCATCGCGGCGCTGCGCCCTCTCGCCGACGACGGCCACTTCTGCGTCCGCGAATGGGCCTGGCTGGCCCTGCGCCCCCGCATCGTCGAGGCGCCGCTCGAGGCGCTGGAGCGCTTCACGGCGTGGACCCGGAGCAGGTCCGCGAACGTGCGGCGCTTCGCGTCCGAGGCCACGCGCCCGCGAGGTGTGTGGTGCCGGCACATCGACACGCTGAAGCAGCAGCCCGAGCAGGGCCTGCCGCTGCTCGAGCCCCTGCGCGCCGACCACTCGAAGTACGTGCGCGACTCGGTGGCGAACTGGATCAACGACGCGACGCGCACCCGCCCGGACTGGGTGGCCGAGGTGTGCACGCAGTGGGCCGCCGAGTCGCCGTGCGAGGAGACCGCAGCGATCGTGCGGCGTGCCTCGCGCACGCTCGGCTGAAGGAGCCTAGGATTTCCGTGCCCGGTGCGCGGCGGCGATGCGCTTGAGGCCGTCCGCGAGGTGCTCCAGGACGTCCGCATGGCGCAGGCTCGAGAGGTCGCCGGGCAGGACCCCGCCGAGTCGCGTCTCGAGCGCCGCATCGGCGAGCGCGCGTTGCAGGCGCAGGGTCAGGTGGTTCGTGGTGCCGTCGTAGAGCAGGCCGTTGCGGCCGTCGTCGATGAGTTCGGGCACGACGCCGACGGTGGTCGAGACGACCGGCGTCCCGCAGGCCATGGCCTCGGCGACGATGCGTGGCCCACCTTCGCTCGTCGAAGCGCACACGAGATAGCGGGCCGACCGGTAGTGGCCGGCCAGGCCGGACACCTCCGCCACCCAGGGCACCCGCTCGACATGTCCTTGCAGGCCGTGTTGTCGGATGAAGCGCTCGAGGGCGCCCTCGAGCGGGCCACGCCCGATGATGCGCAGGCGCACCTCGCCGATCGCTCGGTTGCGCAGGCGGCGCAACGCCTCGAGCACCTGCAGGTGCCCCTTGTTCGGCACCAGCCGGCCGACCATGAGCAGGTCGCAGGGCTCCGGGTCGTCGTCACGGGGCTCGGGCACGAACGTCTCGAGGTCGAGGTAGAGCGACGGCAGCACCTCGATCCGCTCGGCGGGCACGCCCCAGCGCTTCAGCAGCTCGGGCAGTTCCACGGCGTTGACCACCCTGAAGGCCGCAGCGCGCGACCCGGCCCACTTCACGTAGGCGCGCGTGGCCACGCGGTCGAGCCGTTCACGCGCGCTGGCCGGGCGCGGATGGCCGGGAACGTGATGGATCTCGGCCACGTAGGGGATACCCGTCGCGCGGCTGATGCGCCACGAGCCCAGCCCGTTGTAGAACGGGTTGTAGTCGTGGCTGGTGATGACGACGTACGGGCGTTCGCTCGCCAGTCGCCGGCCGGTGCGCTCGATGAAGCCCGGCTGCGCCAGCTTGCCCGTGGTCGGGTGGTGCAGGTGCACGTTGCCGAAGACCTGCGTGGCCTCGATCGAGTCGGGGCGCAGGCCGATCACGTCGATGCGGTCCCAGTGTCGGCTGAAGCCTTCCAGCATGGTGTGGAAGGGTCCCTGTTCGCCGGCGACGACCCAGCGGTCGGCGCTGACCATCAGGATGTTCTGGCCGCCGTCGGTCACGATTCAGGGGCGCTCGCTAGCGTTCGTATTCGCCCAGCAGATCGCGCGCCGTCTCGATGCCGACGCGCATCGAGCGCGCCATGTTGTTGTACCAGAACTGTCCGGAGCGCCCGATCGAGCGCAGGTTCTCGAACTTGTCCAGGCCCTCCCAGATGCGTTCGAGCTTCTCGCGGTAGTCGAGCGGGTACACCGGGTAGCTGTCGGGCACCCACATGAACTCGATGTCCTCGATGTCGTCGCGCGTGCAGATGCCGAGCTTCTCGAGACCGTAGTAGACCTTCTCGATCGTCTCCTGACCGATCGCACGCTGCGACTGGTCCGGCGGCGTGATCTCGATGCACAGGCTGTCCTTGCCCGGCGGGCAGAGCCCCGGCACCGAGCGCGTCGGGTAGTACACGCGGTTGAAGATGATGTCGTCCGCCGCGATGTACGTGTAGAGGATGTCCGACTCGGGCAGCGGCCGCTTCAGCTTCATGAACCCGAGCACGATCGTCATGAAGGGCAGCTCTTCGCGCTCGACGTGCATCAGCGAACACAGGCGGTGCACCGAGCCGGTCCAGATCACCTCGGCCGGGTTCTCGACCGAGCCGCCGTCCCAGGACACGCGGGTGACCCGATGGCCCTCGTGTTCGAGCTCGACGTTCGCCGCCTTGAGGTTCAACGAGCCGCCCTCGGCCTCGAAGTGCTCAGCCAGGCGCTCGGTGATCACCCCCACACCTCCCGGCGGGTACAGCACCTTCTTGAAGGTCTTGGAGGTGACGCTGCGAGCCAGGCCCGAGACGATCTGCCAGGCGCGCTTCATGCCCGTGGGGCGCGTGTCGGCCTCGTCGTTGCCCTCGCGCGCCTCGCGCTCCTCGTTCAGCCTGCGCACCGTCTCCGGGTAGCGTGCCATGAACGCCTTCACGAGCTTGGGCTCGACCTGGAGGATCTTGTCGCGCACCACGTCCGGGGCGTTGTCGAGCGTGCGCGCGGTCTGGTTGTACCAGTCGCGGTGCAGGGCCTCGGCGCCGCCGGAGGTGGGCACCTTCTTCGCCAGGTACGGCCCCAGGAAGATCCGGTACATGACGCGACCGTAGACCGTCTGCAGGAAGTCGGCGGCGATGTACGAGTCGGGCAGGGTGCCCTTGAAGGAGTTCAGCAGGTAGCTGAACATCCCGCTCGGCGGCAGCTTGCGGATCGCTTCGAGCGTCGGTGGCCAGGGCACGTGGTGCTTGCCGATGTGGGCCGAGATCTTGAAGTCGATCGGCCTCCACTCCTCCTCGGTGACGCAGCTCTTCACGAGCGCGTTGACCTCGTCGCTGACGTCGAGGAAGAAGTAGTGCGGCCCGACATCGAAGATGTGGTCACCGAAGGCCACGGTCCGGGCCAGGCCGCCCACCACCGGGAGCCGCTCCAGCACGACCACGTCGCGCCCACCCCTGAGCAGGGTCAGCGCGGTGCCGAGACCGGCCATGCCCGCGCCCACGACCACGATGGGCCCTGGCGCGCTCGGGGTCGGTTCGCTCACGGGTCGGGAGGCTCCTGGGGGGCGACGGGAGGGGCTCGCCCTGCGGCGGCGCGGGATCATACTGGTTTCGGCGATTCGGAGACTCATCGGTCCGCGCGACGCGGCAGCCGTAGCCCCCTCGCCCCCGCCAGCCCCTCTCCCGCCGCCCTCGATCACCCCGGGCACGCCCCCGAGGCTCCGCCGCCCTGGATTTGCGGCGCCTCAGCCGGGCCTCATGGGATAAAACGGAGCCTCACCTGGGAAGGTCATCGGCAGCTGGGTTCGGTCCCGAAGGGGTATTCAGGGGCCGTAGAGCAAGACCGACTAGGGAGAGGGAGTCGATGGAGAACGCCCGGGCATCCCGGATGTCACGCGCCTTGAAGGCGGTCAGTGACGTCAATCGCATCCGGATCCTCGAGATCCTGGTCCAGGGTGAGTTCTGCGTGTCCGAACTCGTGGACCGCCTCGCGGTCGACCAGCCGAAGGTCAGCCACCACCTGGCGATCCTGCGCAGCGCGGGTGTGATCCGGAGCCGCCGGGACGGGCGCCACATCAACTACTCGGTCCGGCCCGGGGTCCACCGCAAGGACCGCGTGGGCACGGCCATGGCTGACGTCTTCCAGCTCGGCGACCTCTCCGTGGCCTTCAATTTCGGCCTGCCCGCGCTGCAGAGGACGGCGATCCCGGTGGAGGAGCGTCCGCAGCATACGGCCGGCGAGGAGTCGGCCGCCGCCGCTGGCGCCTGAGCGCCGATCGAGGGGGCTGCTCGAGCCTCAGCGACGGGGTGCAAGCAGCTCCCAGGTCTCGCGGCACCAGGCGTCCCAGGCGTCCAGGCTCTCTCTCTCGGTCAGGCCGTCCACGGCGGGTGGTGGCGGCGCACCCTCGTTCTCGACCCAGCGCTGACCGAACGCGGCCAGCTGCTCCAAGGCCTGCATGACTCGCCCGTCGCGCTCCGCGTCGGTGGCCTGCCGCCCCACCGTCACCAGCGCGCGAGCCACGGCGATGGGAGGTCCGAACTCGGCCAGATGGGTGAGATCCGGATCCTCTGCGACGGTTCCCGCGAGGAGCGCCTCGGCGAGCACTGCATCCAGATCCGTCTCGATCGCCGCGGTGATGGCCGCACGGATGGCGGGCACCACGTCGGGATGCGGCGGCGGCTCCCGCGGCACCGGCAGCCGCAACAACCCGGGCCGCCCCTCGGTACCCAGGCGCACGACCACGAACCGATCCGACTCCTCGACCGACACCGCCTGCGCCAGCATCGAGGCCAGATCCCGCACGTGGCCCTCCCAGTTCTCGACATCGTCCCAAGCGGAGTAGATGAGCGCATCCGCTCCGAAGGCGAGACCCTTGGCACGAAGGACCCTCCACTCCCCCGGGTGGATCGGCAGGCGGAACTCCAGGGCCTGCCCGCGGAATCCGACCCACTCGTGGCCCGCCCTCGCGGCCTGTTGAAGCACCCGGAGAGTCCCCGGGTAGCGGTCAGCCAGACTGCGCTCCCGCCGTTCGGAGAGCACGAAGGTGTCGATGCTCCGGTTCACGGACTCGAGGAAGCGCGAGACCGAGGGCACCGTGACGGCCTGCACCACGCCGACCTCGCCCTCCAGGTCCTGGAAGCGGCCCAGCCAGCGCACCTCGAGTTCCGCGAAGGCCCGCCACAGGTGCTGCTCGGAATCGAGGTCCTGCTCGAACACCTCGCCCATGGCTTCCAGGCTCGCTCGCGCCTCAGAGGGAGAGAACACCATCGGCCACGAGTAGAGGACGGCCTCGTCTCCCGCGAGGAACTCGCGGATCTCCTTCCCGGGAGCGGGCTGGCCTGGGGACCCCCCGCCCGGCGCCTTGGTCGCTGAGTCGGTATAGAGCGCGCCGTAGTGGATCAGGACCTCGAGCCGGTCCTGCTCGACATCGTGGAACCAGGTGACGCGCTGGTGCTGGAAGCGGATGCACCCGGCCACGCCGAGCGCGACGGCCAACCCTCCCAGCCATGCCCACGCGATCGCGGGCTGTCGCCCGGGCCGGTCGCGGCGCCGCGTCGTGCGCATGCTCAGGTGGTCGGCGCCTCGCCCGTCGCCGGCTCGGTCGCGCCCGTCTCCGCGCTCACCTTGGGTGACTTGCGCAGCTCGAACTCGAAGCGGGCGTTGGCCGGCCCGTAGCGGAGGTGCCCCTCCTTGCACTCGGGGCAAGCCCAGTCGAGCAGCACGGACATGTCCGGGTTGTAGTGGGTCAACATGTTGTTGTTGCGGTTGACCCAGCACTCGAACAGGCACTTCGGGTTGTCGCAGCTGAACTTGAGCAGCGTGACCCTCGTGCTCTTCATGGCGTGCTCTTCATGGTCTGCTCTCCATGGGCGTCTTCTCGCGCGCGTCGTGTTGTCCGTACGACGCGGACCGTGAAGCCAACCCGCGAATTCTAGGACACGTCGTCTCCGAGGCAAGCAGGTAGACCGCGCAATCGCGGGCCCGAGTGCGCAGATCCTCGCGGATCAGCCGCGGACGGCCTCGAGCCGAGCGATCTTGTCGAGCCGATCCGCCTCGATGGCGGCCAGACGCTCCTCGGTCACATCTCCGGTCGGATACTCACCCGAGAAACAGGCGTGGCACGTGTGCCGGATGTCGGGATTGCCCTCCTTGACGGAGGCGACGAGGTTGTCCAGCGTCTGGTACACGACGCCGTCGGCCCCGATCTCGGCGGCGATCTCCTCGGCGTTGCGGTCCTTCGCGACGAACTCGTTCTTCGTCGACATGTCGATGCCGTACACGCACGGGTGCCGCAGCGGGGGCGAGACCGAGGCGAAGTACACCTTGCGCGCACCCGCGCCCCTCGCCATCTCGACGATCTCCCGGCTGGTGTTGCCGCGCACGATCGAGTCGTCCACGAGCAGCACGTCCTTGCCGTCGAACTCGAGCTTGATCGGGTTGAGCTTGTCGCGGATCGATTGCCGGCGGCCCGCATCCGAGGCCATGATGAAGGTCCGGCCGATGTAGCGGTTCTTGACCAGGCCCTCGCGGTACTTCATGCCCAGCGCGCGCGCCATGGCCATGGCCGAGGTCGTGGAGGACTCGGGCACGGGGATCACGACATCGGCCTTCCAGCCCGTCTGCTCCCAGATCGGGGCCATCATCTCGCCCAGCCGCAGGCGCGTCTTGTAGACGCTGACGCGATCCAGGAACGAGTCCGGCCGCGCGAAGTAGACCCACTCGAAGACGCACGGCGTGTGGTCCCCCTTGACCACCTGCTTGCGATGCAACTCGCCGTCGAGGTCGATGAAGATCGCCTCGCCGGCCGCGATGTCGAAGGTGGAGTGGAAGTCGAGCATGTCGGTCAACACGCTCTCGGACGCCACGCACCAGGAGACCCGGCCTTCGTCGTCGACGCGCTTGCCGCCGATGATCGGCTTGATGCCGAAGGGATCGCGGAACGCGTAGAGGCCTTCGCCGGCGATCACACCGACCACGGAGTAGGCGCCCTTGACGCGGCCATAGACGCCTTCGATGGCCTTGAACACGTTGTCCGGGTGCAGCTCGTTGATCTGCTGCTGCGCGAGCTCGTCACCGAAGACGTTGAGGATGCCCTCGAGGTCGCAGGTGCTGTTCACGTGCCAGTGCGAGCTGCGCGACATCTCCGACGTGATCTCGGCGAAGTTGGTCACGTTGCCGTTGTGCGCCATGCCGATGCCGAAGGGGTAGTTGATCGTGAACGGCTGCGCGTCCTCGACCCCGCCCATCCCGACCGTCGGGTAACGCACGTGCGCGATGCCCACGTTGCCCTTGAGCCGCCGCGCCTGCGCCTCGTCGAACACGTCCCGCACCAGCCCGCGCCCCTTGTGCATGTGGAAGCGGCCGTCGTAGGTCAGCGCGCCGGCGGCATCCTGACCGCGATGCTGGATCGCGAGGAGGCCGGAGTAGAGCTGGGGAAAGACGTCCACGCCGTCGGGGGCCAGGACGCCGATGAATCCGCACATGGACCGTCTCGGTACGGGGAGGGTGCCTCATCCTAGCGGTGTCCGAGCGCAACCGCCACGCGGCCCCGGCCGCCTCGCGCCGCCTCGCGCGCGCCATGCTCGACGCCCGGCCTCTGAGGTATGGTGGTGGGTTGGCCCTGAGACCTCCTGAGGAACCCCCTCCATGCTGACCACCTTTCTTGCCGCGGCGGCCCTCTCCGTCGTGCTGCAGACCGGCGACGCCGGCGACGCTGCCGGGATCGCCGATCGCGAAGTCACCTCGAACGATCCCAAGGCCGTGGCCTTCGTCGACGAATCCGAAGCCCTCGTCCACCACCCCGAGGAGAACGGGCTCGACAGCCTCTCCTTCGAGTACGACATGAATGACCCCAGCGTCGGGCGGCTCGGCACGGTCAAGGTGAGCTGGCGCAAGGGCGCCGACGGCGATGTCGTCGCCGAGCCAAACCTGGAGGCGCTACCCAGCCTCGCCATGATGGGAACGACCGAGGAGCTCCTCTCGGCCCAGCTGTCCGCGAGCGGCCTCGCGATGCTCGCGCTGCAACGGGGCCTGATGAAGGCCCAGATCCTCGAGCAGGCCTTCGTCAAGATGGACGGCGTCGAGGACGGCATGGTCCAGATGCGCTGCTACCCGCGCGACGGCTCCGACATGTACGGCGTGGTCAACGACATGGTCGTGTTGTTCGACCCGGACGGACTGATGAAGGAGATGCGCATGGCCATGTCCCAGCAGGGCATGAGCATCAAGCGCGTCGAGAAGCTCGACTGGAAGGACGCCGGCGACGGGTCGTACGTGCTCAACACGCGCGTCGCCGAGACCGAGCTCCCGAACCCGCTCGGCGGCGGCACCATGAAGATAACCGAGACCACCACCCACCAGCACCTTGCCGTGGGCGCTCTCACCCTGGTCAAGAGCTTCACCACCAAGGTCGATGCACCCATGCCCGGCACGGGTGGCGAGCAGACCACCTCGTTCACGAACATCACCGTGAACGGTGAAGCGGTCGGCGGCTGACCGACCCGACGTCGCCGGCAGGGCTGGCGACGTCACGCGGGGCGGGGACCACTTTCCGCAAGAGGTCCCCGCCCCGCGCGCAGGCTCCTACCCTCCCCCGTACGGGCCCGCGGCTTCGGGGACCCTCCGACGAGAGGGAGCGGCGGGGGGGTGTGCGCCCCGGCGGGGAGGGCGCGTGGAGGGGGGGGGGGGCCGGGCCCCC
>JAJDER010000033.1 GCA_029259725.1 Planctomycetota bacterium
TAGGCTTCATTGCCGGCCAACACTTGTGCAAGCGTGCTCTTGCCCGATCCGTTCGGGCCGAGGATGACCAGCAGTCCGTCGGCCTCGAGCTCGACATCGACGCCGCGCAGGGCCTCCACCGGGCCCGGGTAGGTGAAGCTCAAGGCGGTTCCGGAGAGCAGCGCTACCACGACTCGACCTCGCGCCGGTTGGCCGCCAGGAGCAACAGGAAGAACGGGCCACCGACGAGCGACATCATCACGCCCGGCTGCAGCGCGCGGTCGCCGAGCAGGGCTCGCTGCACGACGTCCACGCCGAGCAGGAACACCGCCCCGGCCAGCACCGACAGCGGCAGCAGGCTGCGGTGGCTGGTGCCCGTCAGCTGGCGCACGATGTGCGGCACGACGAGACCGATGAAGGCGATCTGCCCGGCCACGCTGACCGCCGCCGCCGCCGACAGTGCCGCCGCCGCGATGGCGATGGCGCGCACGCGACGGGTCGACACGCCCAGCGAGCGTGCATCCGCTTCCCCGCCGGCGAACAGGTCCAGCTCCCAGGCCACGAAGGGCACGGCCAGGCAGGCCACGCCGAGGCCCACGCCGACGGTCGCCGCGTGGAACGGGGAACGATCGTCGAGGGTCCCGAAGGTCCAGCGCAGCACCGCGCGCGAGACCTCCCAGTCGTCCAGGAGCATCCAGGAGATCAGCGAGAGCAGGCCGGCGATGCAGGTGTTCACGGCGATGCCGGTGAGCAGCAGCGTCGGCACGGACACCCGGCCACCCGGCGACGCCAGCACGGTCACCAGCACCACCGCGGCCAGCGCGCCCACGAACCCGAAGAGCGGCACCAGCAGGGTCGACATGCCGACGTCGCCGACGTCCATGACCAGCGCCGGCGCGTAGCCCGAGAGGACCAGGATGGCGACCGTCGCGCCCAGGCTCGCGCCGCCGGTCACGCCCAGGATCGAGGGCGCCGCGAGCCCGTTGCGGAAGAGCCCCTGGACCAGCGCGCCCGAGAGCGCCAACGCCGCACCGACACCGCCGGCCGTGAGCGCGCGCCAGAGTCGCCACTCCACGATGGTCTGCAGGTGCCCGGGGAGTGGCTCGGCCAACCCCAGCAGGGCACCCAGCCCGCGCGCGGTGGTGGCCAGGTCGTGCTGGCCGGTGCTGCCCACCCGCACGTCGAGCACGAGCAGCACGGGGAGCGCGACCAGCAGCAGGAGCGCGCAGGGGCGGGGCCGCAGGCGGAACGAGCGGAGGTCAGGCACGGCCCCTCCCCGAACGGACCTCGGGCCCCGGCGACTTGCAGCCACCGGGGCCCGAGAGGCACACCGAGATCAGGACGATGGAGGGACTCCTGATCGCCGGGCGGGCCTACTGCGCCGTCAGGCGGATCGCGTTGCTGAGCGCCACGTTCTTGACGGCGGCGTCATCGTCGATGCCGTACTGCATGAAGATCTCGGTGCCCGCGCCGATGCCGCCCGGCCACACGGCGGGCAGGAAGATCTCGCCGTTGCCGTTGGTCGCGATCGAGATCGTGACCAGGGTCGGGATCGTCACCAGCGTGCCGCCCTTGAAGGCCGTCGGGGTGTTGACCAACGACACGAACAGCGCGGCGACCGAACTCTCGTTGGCGTTGCGCAGGTTGACCTCGAGGCCGGAGCCACCGGTCAGGTCACCGACGCCCCAGAGGATCGGGTCGCCGTGGGTGCCCGGCAGCGCGAAGCCGAGACCGAGGATCGGGTCCGCCGGCGCGAGCGAGTACAGCCGCCCGGAACCGGTGCTGCTGACCAGGTAGACCTCGCCGTTGCTGTCGTTGCCGAAGCCCAGGATCGAGAGGAAGCCACCACCGAGTTCCGCGGTGCGGTTCGTCGGCGTGCCGGACGGACCGTCCAGGGACCAGATCTGACCCGAGCTGTGCTTGCCGTAGAAGTAGGTGCCGTCGAGATCCGGGATGGCGTCACCACGGTAGACCACGCCGCCGATGACGGCCGCGCTGCCACCGGTGGAGAAGTCGGTCACGGGCTCGATCAGCGACGGGTCGGCGCAGGAGCAACCGGAGAGACCGGTGCAGTTGAAGCCCTCCTCGCAACGCCAGCCGAAGTTCTTGCCACCCTCGGCGTGCACGGCCTCGGGCAGGAAGTCGACCTCCTCGCGCGCGAACTGACCCACGTCACCGATCCACAGGTCGCCCGTCTCCTGGTCGAAGGACCAGCGGTAGGGGTTGCGCAGACCGTAGTGGAAGATCTCGTCCTCGAACGAGCCGTCGCTCGTGAACGGGTTGTCGCCCGGGATCGTGCCGTCGGCGTTGACGCGCAGCAGCTTGCCGAGCAGGTTCACGCCGCTCTGGGCGTTGCCGCCGGCCACGTGGCCCGTGCCGCTGTCGTTCGAGCCGCCGCCGTCACCGGTGCTGAGGTAGAGCTTGCCGTCGATGGGGCTGAAGTTGATGTCGCCACCGTTGTGGTTGCTCTGGGGCTGGTCGATCGAATCGATGATGACCACACCGCTGCCCGCGTCGGCCGTCGTGTCCGAGGTCGCCGTGTAGCGCTCGACCAGCGAATCGCCGTTGCCGCCGCTGCCGGGGCCCGTGCCGCTCTTCGTGTAGTACACGTAGAAGAAGTTGTTGTTGGCGAAGTCCGGGTCGAAGGCGATCGACAGCAGTCCGCGCTCGCCACCGGTGCTGACCTTGCCGGTCAGGTCGAGGAAGGGGGCGGCCTGCTTGACGAACGTCGTGCCGTTGAAGACGAGCACGTGGACGTCCGCCTCGTTCTGCTCGATGACGTACAGGAAGTCACTGTTGTCGGGCTGGCTGACGACCTTCAGCGGCCGCGCGAAGTCACCTACGCTGCCGATGACGTTGAAGACGATCGGGGACGGCGTCTGGGCCGCGGCCGGGACGGCGAGCAGGCCGGCGAAGGCCAGCAGCGCCAGGGAGGACCTGAGCATGGGACTCTCCAGGTGGAACGGAGTTCGGGGGGGAGAGGAGACGGAACGGGCGGGAACAGGCCGACCGAGGGATTCACCGCCCCCGAAACCGGGGGGACGGCGACCGGTGAATATACCACGCACCCAGGCAGTCCCCCTTCGGATCAACCTTGGTCCTGTTCCCCATACGGCGTCTGCACCCGACGCTTCCACCCGACGCCTCAAGCCGACGCCGGAGCCCGCCCGATGAAGAAGCCATGAATCCCGATCTGCTTCGATCCGCGCAGGTGGCCCTGCTGGCCCCCATAACCCTGCTCCTGATGTCCGTTCCCGCGACCGGACAGGGCTCACCGGACCCGGTGCTCGAGACCACGACCTGGCGCGGTCAGGAGATCGTGAAGGGCGAGGTCCTGGTGGCCTTCACCGCGGGCACCCCGGGCCAGGTCCAGGAGCAGCACCACTCCGCCGTGGGCGCCGGGCGCCTGGGCACCGTGACCCCGCTGCTCGCGTTGGTGCGCGCGCCGGCCGGCGTCGACCTCGACGTGGTCCTCGAGCGCTACACCACCTTCAGCGACGTGCGCTGGGCCTGGCCCAACACGCTCCACCGCCCGGTCGGCCGCGTCACCGAGTCGGTTCCCGGGTCCGGGGCACCCGCCGGACCACCCGCCGGCGCGCCCGGCTTGCCCAACGACTTCTACTGGTCGGTGCAATGGGGCCCGCAGAAGGTGCGCGCGCCCGAAGCCTGGGACTCGGGTGACGGCAGCCCGGCCTCGGTCGTGGCGATCATCGACTCGGGCGTCGACACCGATCACCCGGACCTCGACGAGCACCTGGCCTGGGGTCTGGACACCTACGCCAGCGACGGCGATCCCAGCGACTCCGACGGGCACGGCACGCACTGCGCGGGCATCGCGGCGGCCGAGACGAACAACGCCATCGGCGTCGCGGGCGCCGCGCGCAACTGTTCCTTCGCCGCCTACCGCTGCGGCAACGCCAGCTTCCCCACCAGCGCGCTCGTCGCCGCGATCCACGATGCGCGCGAACAGGGCTGCAAGGTGATCTCCATGTCCTGGGGGAGCCAGTACGGTCACCCGGCCATCGAGGACGCACTGCAGGAGGCCCACGACGCCGGCTGCGTGCTCGTCGCCGCCGCCGGCAACGACGGGGTGTCCACGCCCTTCTATCCCGCGGCCCTCCCGTTCGTGATCTCGGTCGGCTCGTCGACCCAGGGTGACGGGCGTTCGGGGTTCAGCAACTGGGGCGGCTGGGTCGACATCGCCGCGCCCGGGCAGTCGATCTACTCGACCTACAAGAACGGCGGCTACGCCTATCTGTCGGGCACGTCCATGGCCTGTCCGCTCGTGGCCGGCGCCGCGCTGCACCTCTACGACCGCCTGGGCGGGGGACGCTCGCCGGAGGCCGCCGCGCAGGTGACCGCCGCGCTGATGGAGTCCGCGGTGCCGATCGGGACCTGGGTGGTGCACGGCCGCATGGACTTCGCCGCGGCGCACGACACGCTCATGGCCGCGCCGGCACCCACCCTCGGCATGCTGCATCCCGAACTCGTGCCGGCGTTCGGTGGGAGCGAGGTCACGCTGACCGGCAGCGGCCTCGACCACACCCTCGAGATCACCGTGGACGGCGACGCCGCCGACTTCGAGGTGCTGACCGACTCGACGCTGGTCTTCACGCCCGCGACGGCGAGTTCGCTCGGCCCCGTGGGCGTCGTGCTCACCACCGCCGGCGGCACCGTGGCGAGCCAGCTGACCTTCATCGAGACCAACCCACCGGCGCTCGACGTGCCGAGCGCCACCGCGTCGGGGCTGGGCTTCACCTGGGCCTTCGGCGGCGCGGCGTACGCCGGCTACCACCTGCTGGTCGCGATCGACGCGACCACGATGCCGATCCAGGGCGTGCCGATCCTGGCCGACTTCCTGGTCCTGACCACCAACCACCTCGACCACGCCGGCCTGGGCGAGATCTCGGTCACGATCCCGGCCGGTTTCGGCGGACTCACCTTCCACTCCCAGGTGGTCACCTTCGGCGCCGGGGGTCTCGGCGCCAGCGGCGTGCACGCGACGCAGATCGCGCCCTAGCGCTCGGCGTCTGGTGGCCGTGGCGCGGGACTAGCGCAACACCTCCGTGACCAGGCGCGCCTGATCGATCGCCGCGGAGGTCTCGTCGGTGACCGTGGCCGTGAGCGTGCCCGCCCCGGCGGCGAGCAGCGCCCGCGCCTCGGGCGGAACCGGGGCCACCACGATCACCCGTGCCGTGGACCGGCCGGCAACAGGAACCGAGGTCTCGCCCAGGTCCCACGTCTGGTCACCGAGCGCGAGCGTCCAGACGACGCTGGCCGTGTGCTCGAGGGGATCCTGGTTGGTGACCGGGAGCAGAAGCGCCACCGTACCCGGCTGCAACTCGTGCCGCGGATCTCCGGCCAGCAGGCGCGGCTCCTCCAGCTGCACGGCGCCCGACGCCAGATCGAACAGTTCCTGGTGGGTGCCCGAGGGCCAGTCGACCGTGAGGCGATCCAGCACATCGCTCTCGCCGAGGCCGAAGTGCAGCAGGCGACTGGCGCTGCTCAGGAACACCGGGTCAGCCCGGAGCTGACGGCGCATGCGGTGCTCCCCCACCCACGCGTCGACGCGCGCGCCGAGGGCCTCGGGATGCCCGAACACCGCGGCGAGGCGCAGCGTGACGGCGCCGCCGGTGGTCGTACTGCCGGTGGTCGCGCCGCCGCCCGCAGCGTCCGCGCTGCCCTGGTTGACGAACAGGCGGCACCTGTCGCTCGGCGCCGAGAAGGCGAGGTCGCCGTTGTTCATCAGGTGCAGGTCGAGCCGGCCGTCGGCGTTGACGTCGCTCAGGGTCACGCCGCGGCCGACGCCCTCGTCTTCCAGGCCCGAGTCGGGCACCAGCGCAAAGGTTCCGTCACCGAGGTTACGCCACAGGTGGTTCGGCGCGCGCACCTCGTTGGCGATGAACGACGCCGCCGGGATGAATCCGTTGACGACGTAGAGGTCCTCCCAGCCGTCGTTGTCGAAGTCGGCGAAGAGCGTGCCCCAACTCGTGAGCAGCAGGTCGCCGGCCTCGTTGAGACCTTCGACCGGACCCGCCTGTGCGGTGACCGGCGTGAACACGCCGTCGTCGTTGCGCAGCAGCGCGTTGGCCCCGAGATCCGAGAGGTAGAAGTCCCAGTCGCCGTCGCCGTCGTAGTCGCTGGGGTTGACTCCCATGTTGTACTGCCAGACCGCGTTCCAGCCGGTCTCGGTGCTGACGTCGGTGAAGGCCAGCGGGCCGCCGGGGGGCGTGTCGTTGCGATACAGCACGTTGGGCGCGACGAACATGCCGAAGTCGTTGCCGATCAACAGGTCGGCGTCCCCGTCGTCGTCGTAGTCCGCGGTGCAGACCGACAGCGTGCAACCCGCGGTGGCCAGGTCGGGCCCGGGCGCGCCGAACTCGAAGCCGGGCCAGGGCTCTCCGTAGGTGGTCCAGCCGGCGACACCGAGGCCGTGGGCGCGCTCCTCGAAGAACGGCTCGGTGGCGGTCCCGATGTTGACGAACAGGCGGTTCGGCGCGCCGCCGTGGTACGGGAAGCTGATCACCGCCAGGTAGTTGCCCACGTACAGATCGAGATCGCCGTCGCGGTCGAAGTCGGCCCAGGCCGCGCTCGAGCTGAACATCGGGATGTCGGCCAGGCCCCAGGCAGCGGTCACGTCCGCGAACACGCCGCCGCCGAGGTTGACCAGCATGGCGTTCTCGCCGTGGGCGGTCAGGTACACATCGGGCAACCCGTCGGCGTTGGCGTCCCCCACCGCGAGGCCCAGCACGTCGAGCACCACCACGGTGTCGAGCCCCGAGCCGGCCGTGATGTCGGCGAAGACGCCGTCGACGTTCTCGAACAGGCCGTGCTGGCCGTTGCCGCGGGTGATGAGCAGGTCGTCGTCCCCGTCGGCGTCGACGTCGAGGAAGGCGCTGCCGCCCGCCATCATGAACGTCGCGAAGCCCTCGGCGTGCTTGAACGTGACCCCGGCTTCGTCACTGGCGTCGGTGAAGACCTGCGCCGAGGCGCTCGTGGGCATGAGCACGTGCAGCACGAGCAGGTCCAGCACGAGCAGCGCGGCGGTCGCGGTCCGGGCTCGGTGCATCCGATGCGTCTCCTCCGGCTTCGAGGGGTCCGGTTCGAGGGGTCCGGTCGCCACCGCGGCGGCCGGGTCCCGTCCCAGTCTAGGCGCTTCCCTCCAGCCGCGTGCGGAATCCGCCGGCGGCGACGTGCGGAGTCCACCGGGCCGGCAATCCGAGCGCCGTGCTCAGGCGGAGACCTTGACGCCGACCCAGAGCCCGTCGCCCACCGGCACGATCACCGTCGCCAGACGGGTCTCGGCGGCCATGACCTCGTTGAAGGCCTTGACCGCGTTGGCCTCGCCGTCCGTGGGCTGCTCGTCGAACAGCTGGCCGAAGGCGAAGGCGTTGTCGACCATGACCAGGCCGCCGGGGCGCACCAGGCGCAGGCTCTCTTCCAGATACTGCGGATAGCTGGCCTTGTCGGCGTCCAGGAACGCGGCGTCGTAGCTCCCGGAGGCGAGCCCGGGCAGCACGCTGACCCCGGCGCCGCGGTGGACCGTCACGCGGTGGGTCTCGCCCGCCTTCTCGATCCAGGTCTCCGCGAAGTCGGCGTGCTCGGGCAGGAACTCGATCGTGTCCAGCCGGCCGTCGGGCGGCAGCGCCTCCGCCATGGCCAGGGCCGAGTACCCGGCCAGGGTGCCCACCTCGACGACGCGCCGTGCGCCGACCAGTCGCAACAGGATCTGCATCAGGCTGGCCTGGGCCGGGTTGATCCAGATCGCGGGGATGCCGGCCTCACGCGCGGCAGCCTTGAGTTCGATCAGCAGCGGCTGCTCGCGCGTGGTGCGGGCGGCGATGTAGTCGAAGTGCTGGGCCGTGATCAGCGTGGGCGACTCGGACATCGTGGACTCTCGTGCGAGGAGCGGGCGCTCGGGCCGCGCGCGAGCGGATGCTAGCATCGCGCGCCCCCGTCCGGAGAGCACCGATGAGCAAGGCCGCGTACGCCGAACTCGAAGCCAAGTGGGCCGAGATCAAGGACCTCGAGAACGCCGCGTCCATCCTCGGTTGGGACCAGGAGGTGATGATGCCGGGCGGCGGCGCGCCGGCCCGCGCCCACACCCTGGCGACGCTCTCGGGCGTGATCCACGACCGCACCACGAATCCCGTGCTGGTCAAGCTCGTGCAGCGGTTGCACCGCGCCCGCAAGAGTCTCTCGCCGCGGCAGCGTCGCGGGTTGGAGCTGGCCCACAGCAAGGTCATGAAGGCCACGCGCATCCCGTCGGAGCTCGCGCGCAAGCTGTCGATGCAGGAGAGCCGCGGCCTCGAGACCTGGCGCAAGGCGCGGCAGCAGCGCAGCTTCAAGCTCTTCGCCGACGAACTCTCGAAGATGGTCGACCTCAAGCGCGAGCAGGCGCGGCTGACCGGGCGCGGCGGCCCCGCCTACGACGCCCTGCTGGACGACTTCGAGCCGGGCATGACCATGGCCGTGCTCGACCCGCTGCTCGACGCCCTCAAGGGCGTGACCGTCCCGCTCGTCCAGCAGGTCATCGACAGCAAGGTCAAGGTCGACTTGAAGCCCTTCGTGGGGCGCTTCGACGTCGAGGCGCAGCGCGGCTTCGCGCGGACCGTGGCCGTGGCCATGGGCATCGATCTGGGGCGCGGGCGCATGGACCTGTCGACGCATCCGTTCTGCGGGGGCATCGGGCCCGACGACGTGCGCATGACCAGCCGCTACGACGCCAGGGATCAGCGCGGCGGGTTGTTCGGCGTGATCCACGAGTCGGGACACGGGCTCTACGAGCAGGGACTCACGGCCGCGCGCGGACGCCTCCCGCTGGGCGGCGCGATCTCGATGGCCGTGCACGAGAGCCAGTCGCGGCTGTGGGAGAACAACGTCGCGCGCAGCCGCTCCTTCTGGAAGCACTGGGCACCGAAGTTCAAGCAGGCGCACCCGCAGCTCAAGGGCGTCACGGTGGAACAGATCTGGCGCGCGGCCAACGCGATCCGCCCGTCGTTCATCCGCGTCGAGGCCGACGAGCTCACCTACAACCTGCACATCATCCTGCGCTACGAACTCGAGCGCGATCTGGTCGAGGGCCGGCTGGAGGTCAAGGACCTGCCCGCGGCCTGGAACGACACCATGGCGTCGATGCTCGGGGTGCGCCCCAAGCACGACGCCGACGGGGTGCTGCAGGACATCCACTGGGCCATGGGCCTGTTCGGCTACTTCCCCACCTACTCGCTGGGCAACCTCTACGCGGCCCAGTTCATGGAGTCGGCGAGGAAGGCCCTCCGCGGTCTCGAGAAGCGGTTCGAGAAGGGCGACTTCGCCACCCTGCGCGGCTGGCTCGCCGAGAACATCCACAGGCACGACCGGATCTACACCGCCGAGCAGCTGGTGAAGCGCGTGACCGGCAAGCCGCTGGGCGTCGAGGCCTTCGCGCGGCACATCCGCAGCAAGGTCAACGAGATCTACGCCTAGACGACGCGCAGGCGAGGATCAGGTCCGCTCCGCGAGTGCCGCCAGGTGGCTCGCGAAGGGCAGCGGGACGACCGACCCGATCGCCGCCTCGAGCCTCAGCGCCGCCGTGGCGAGGGCGTGGCCCCGGGAGGAGGGCGCGCGCAGCGTCGTGCCGAAGTACTCGGCGGGCGTCGGCAGCGGATCGGGGAGCGGCCGGTGGGCGGCGCGCCAGGCCAGCGGCGTCACCGCGAGGTGGAACGGCACCTGTCGCAGCATGCGGAAGCCCGACGCTTCCACGGCGGCCTTCAGCGTGCGGCGCGTGTAGCGGCGCTGGTGTCCACTCATCACGTCCTCCAGCGACCACAGCCAGGGTTGGGCGGGGACGCTGAGCAGCAGCAGGCCCCCGGGCCGCAGCGCGTCGCGGCACGCGGCGAGGAGCGGCACCTCCGGGTTGTGCTCGAGCACGTCGATCACGGCGACGACATCCACCGGATCGGCGAGGGGGATCGCCAACCGCCCGCTGCGGATCAGCGGTCCGCCCACCCGGCGACGTGCCACCGCGAGCGCCGCTCGGTCCATGTCGAGGCCGGCCACCTGCAAGCCCCACTGCTCGAAGTGGCGCAACACGAAGCCGGTCCCGCAGCCCAGCTCCACCAGCGTCTCCAGCGTTCGCTCCCGTGCCGCACGCCTCAGGACCGTGCCCAGCACGCGGTTGCGTGAGGCGTGCCACCAGTGCTGCTCCTCGACCTCGGCCACCCGGGCCACGACCTCGCCCGGCCACTCACCGACACCGGGCTCGGCGTCGAGGATCAGCACGCCGTCCTCGTGGGATTGCTCCGCTCCGCAGCCCGCGCAGGCCGGCAGCGGCGCAGCATGCACCGAACCGTCGCCCGTCGCGCCGGGTGCCCGGAGCGCCCGCGGCTCGCCGCAGCCGGGGCAGGTCAGTCGGAACGTCGCGTCACGCTCGATCATCCCCCCACCAAACGGGACGGGAGGCGCCACGGCAAGACGCGGACTTTCTCTCGCTCCGGCGATTAGACTCTCCCGGCCTCCACGGCCCTGTCGCCCCGCGGCCCTGTCGCCCCCGTGGCCCTGTCGCCCCCGTCTCCCTCGCCTCCCCCGGAACTCCATGGCGGCCGAGATCGATCTCAGCGTCATCGTCCCGCTGTACCAGGAGGGGCCCACGCTCCGTGACAGCCTGGTGCGCCTCGCTGCGGCCCTCGCCGCGGGGACGAGGCGCTGGGAGATCGTGTTCGTGGATGACGGCAGTCGGGACGGGTCCAGGCAGGTCGCCGAGCACTGGGCCGTCGAGCATCGGCAGGGTGACCCCACGGCCGAGATCCGCAGCGCGCACCACGCGCGCAACCGCGGTCGCGGCGCCGCGGTGAAGACCGGGCTGCTCGCCGCGCGGGGGACGGTGGCCGGCTTCCTCGACATCGACCTCGAAGTGGGCGAGCAGTTCATCGACCCCTGCGTGGCCGCCGTGGAGGCGGGTGCCGACGTGGTGGTCGGGGAACGCGAGTACGCGCTCCAGCCGCGCTCGTGGCTGCGGCACCTGCTCAGCAAGGGCTACGCGAGCCTGTGCCGCAGCGTGATCCATACGTCGGTGCGCGACACCGAGGCCGGCTTCAAGTGGTTCCGTCGCGAGGCGCTGCTCCCGCTGTTGGACCACATCGAGGACGACGGCTGGTTCTTCGACACCGAGGTGGTGGTGCGCGCCGAACGGGCCGGGCTGACGGTCATCTCGGTGCCGGTGGAGTTCGTGCGCCGCTTCGAGAAGACCTCGACGGTGCGCCCGCTGCGCGACAGCCTCGTGTACCTGCGACGACTGTTCGCGTTCCGACGCGCGCTCGGGCGGGCCGCCTAGGCGTCCGCTGCGTCGGCGGAATCGCCGCCCGCCTGCCGCGCGCGGTACTCGTCCACGGTCCCCAGCACCTTGGCCGGGTTGCCGCCCACGACCGTGCCCGGCTCCACCGGCTTGGTGACCACCGCGCCGGCGGCGACGAAGGCCTCGGCGCCCACGTCGGCGCCGGGGAGCAGCATCGCGCCGGCTCCGATGAACGCGCCGCGCCCGATGGTGATCGGCCGCTTCTGCGAAGGGAACGCGGTCTGCAACGGATGGTCGCGGTAGCCGACGTTCATGTGGGTCAGGACGAAGACGCGGTCGGCCAGGGTCACGTCGTCGCCCAGGGTGACCGACTCGGCCAGGTCGAGGCGCACACCGCGACCGAGGTAGCAACGCTCACCGATGACCAGCCCGCCCCAGCCGGTGCGGTCGAGGTTGCTGTAGGCCACGTCCATGAGCACCGTGTCGCGGCCGAGGCGCGCGCCGAGCAACCGCAGCCAGATCGCACGGAGGGGCGGCAGGAGCAGCGCCCGCTCCATCACCACGGCCAGCTCGAGCAGCACGTAGCGCACGGCCCGGCCCACACCGATCTCACGCAGGGCTCGTCCCACGCCATCGTCCTACCCGCTGCGTCCCCCATTTGCGAGCCTCTGGGCATGGCCGAGCCGTCCCGCACGCCGCCGCTCCCCGCGCCCCCGGAGCCGCCGAGCACGCCCGCCGCGCGTGCCGTGCTGGTCCTGATCCTGGTCGCCTTCGCGCTGCTGTCGGCCCACGCGTCGTGGCTCACGCCGATCTTCGAGGTGCCCGACGAGAAGGAGCACCTGGAGGTCGTGCACCACTGGGCCACCGAGGGCACCATGCCCGATCTGACGCAGATGCGGGCGCGCCAGATGGTCGAGGGCGTGCAGCCGCCCCTGGCCTACTGGTTCCTCGCGGCGGGCATGCACGTCCTCGATCTGGACGACGTGCAGTTCCTCGGGCGCCGCCGCCGGCCGGCGGACGTGAAGCCCGCCCGTCCCTATGGCTTCCGGCATGGCGCCGACGAGACGCTGCCCTACGCCGGCCCCGTGCTGCGCTTCCATCTGCTGCGGCTGCTCAACGTGCTCGCGGGCCTGGCCACGATCGTCTTCACCTGGCGCCTCGCGCGACTGCTGGCCCCGCGCTCGGAGGCGATGGCACTAGGCGCGGCGGCGATCGTGGCGGCCAACCCGTCCTTCGCCTTCCTGTGCGGAGGGATCACCAACGGGCCCTTGGCCATCGCGCTGGGCACGGCGTCGCTGGTCGGATTGCTGCGCCTGCTGCTGGATCCGGCACCCACCGACGGGCGCGTGTTCAGGCTGGGGCTGCTGTTCGGCGTGTCGCTGTTGGCCAAGCTCTCGGCCGTGTTCCTGTTTCCGACCACGGCGGTGGCGCTCACGGTCGCGGCCTGGAGCCGGCGCAAGAAGCCCGGCGCACCGGGTGTCGTCGGGCTGGTGCGGCAGGGCTACTTCCTCGCCATCGGCACGTTGCTCCCTGCGGGCCCGTGGCTGACCTGGAACGTGCTGCGCTACGGCGACCCCCTGGCCTGGGAGCTGGGCCAGGCCAAGTTCGGCGGCACCTCGCCCGTGGGTCGGATCGACGTGCTCGACGCGCTCGCGCGGCGCTACCTGCCGCAGATGCTCGAGAGCTACTGGCCGGCGTTCGGGTCCAACCTGTTCGCGGGCTTCCCCATCGCCGCCAGCGCGGCCGTGCTCTTCGGGGGCGGCGCGATCGGTCTCGCCATCGCGGCCTGGCGTCGGCGACCCGGGCTCGGCGTGCGCTGGCCGCTGGTCGCGGTGCTGCTGCTGGCGACGGCCGTGAACCTCGCGGCGGGCGTGAAGTTCTATCTCGACTTCGCGCAGCCCCACGGGCGCTACCTGTTCCCCTCGATCGGCGCGGTCGCCACGCTGATCGCGCTGGGCTGGTCGGGGCGCGCCCCGCGGTTCGTGCCGGCCGTCGGGGTCGTGGTGCTCTTCGTCCTCGGCGGCTGGGCGCAGTGGCACGTGCTCGGCCCCGCCTTCCAACCGCCCGATCGCGCGGGCGACCCGTACTTCGCCGCCGTGGACCTGCTGCAGGGCGTGCCCGAGACCGTCTTCCGCGAGGATCTCGTCGTCACCACGCCGACGGCGACCGTGAACGCGAGCATCGATCCGCCCCGACTCCGCTGGGTGCCGCGCGACGTCTCCACCCGCTACACCGTCCTGGCCACCGCACCGGGTCTGGGCCAGTCCATCGACGAGTTCGAGACCCGCGGTCTCGGCCTGCACGACCGCTGGACGATGCTGGCCTCGCTCTGGGACGACCTGCCGCCCCGCGTGCCGGTGACCTTGAGCATCATCGAACTCCCCCGGCTCGACACCGTCTCTGCCCTGCACGCCGGCGAGGCCACGCTCTCACGGAGCCCGCCGCTCGTGTTCACGCGGGTCCCCGGCGAACCCGCGCGGCCTCGCGATGGTGAGAGCTCCGCGGGCGATCGGGACTCCCTGGCGACGGTGCGCCTCTGGATCCGGGTCGGCGCCCAGCGCCTGCGCGCCGAGGACGGTGGGCCGCGACACGAACCGCGGCTGCCGGTGCTCTTCCTGCCCGACAACGGCGGCTCCATGGAGCACTGGTCCGGCGCGGCGGCCCACGTCCGGCGGGACCGGCGCGCGCTGGCCTTCGACCTGCGCGGCAGCGGTTCGTCGAACCTGAATCCCGACGGGGACTACCGCCTCGACGCGCACGTGGACGATGCCTTCGCGGTGATGGACACCCTGGGCGTGGATCACGCGGTGGTCGTCGGGCACGGCTTCGGCGCTGCGGTCGCCCTGGCCATGGCCACGCGCCGTCCCGCGCGGGTGGCCGGCCTGTTCCTGCTCGATGTCCCGAGGGACCTGGCCGCGCTGCGACTGAAGGAGCGGGACAGCCTGCGCCGCGCGCTCTCGGGCCGCACGTTCGAGGACACGCTCCGGGCCCGGACCGACGACCTGTTGCGCCACGCCAGGCCGGACGTCGCGGCGCGCCTGCTGGCCGAGTCCGCGCTCGTGCGCCGCAACCCCTACGCGGACAGCGAGCTGTCCCTGTTCGACTTCGACCCGCTCGCCGCCCTCGCCGATGTGCGCGCGCAGGACCTGCCTGTCTCCGCCCTGCGGACGAGTCCGGCCGAGACCCTTCCGGGCCTGTCCAGCCGCGTCCTCGACGGCGTGTCGCACTGGGCCATGCTCGACGATCCCGACGCCGTCCACGGGGCGCTCGACGCCTGGCTGCGCGAGGTCGACGCGCGCCGCTGAATCGGCGTCGGTATCGGCGTCGATCGTCGGTCTCCGCCGTCGGTCAGAGGTACAGCTCGCGGCGCAGCACGTGGATGCGTCGGCGCACGGCATTGAGGTCCACGCCTTCCAGCGCCTTCTCGTAGAACGCTTGCGTGCGCGGGTGGGACACGCCCAGGCCGAGGCGCGCGTTGTGCACGGCCTCCTCGCTCCGCACGTAGGCATAGAGCGCGGCGGCGTGGCGGCCCTCGGCCTCCTCGAAGCGGCCCAGCATCCACCAGGCCCCGGGGTGATCCGGTTCGATCGCGAACAGCGCGTCGAAGAGCCTGCGCGCGCGGGCGGGTTGGCCGGCGCGCCAGCACTCCTGGGCCAGGTCGAGTCGCGCCTCCACCGAGAGCGGGTCGAGCCGCAGGACCTCGGACATGGCCTGCTGGTACAGGTCGAAGGAGCGCGGGTCGCCCCGGCCGCGCCCCAGTCGGATCCAGAACCGCGCGAGCAATCCGGGCAGGGTCGGATCGGAGGGCGACAGCGCCCGGGCACGCTCCAGCGCCGCCACCGCGTCGACGATCGTCGCCTGGGCGCGCCCCGCTCCCGTCGCGAGGTCGAGTCGCGCCAGCTGCGCCTCGTGGAACTTGAAGGCCAGCACGGGGATCTCGGGCGAGATCGGGTTGCGGCCCTGCGCCCGTGCCAGCAGCTCCGTGATGACCTCGACCTCGGCACGGGCATCGTCCGTCGCCGCGCCGACGTCTCCAGCATCCGCGGAGACGTAGCTCGCCACGGCGTCGCGCAGGTCCGCCGTGGCCGACAACGACCACTGGCGCCAGCCCACCAACGCGATCAGCCCGACGACCAACGCCGCGCGGAGCGCCGCGGGCCAGATCGCGCCGGGCCGTCGATCCGGGACCGCGCACCGCTTCAGCGCTGCCGCGAGCAGCAGCAGGAAGAGCGCGAAGCCGAGCGCGTTCTGTTCCAGGCCGTCGACCTGCATCTCGGCGAAGAGCACGCCGGCGCCGAGACTGGCCCCCTGGCGCAGCGGGTCGGGCGGACCCCGCGCCAGCAGGCGTCGCGCGGCCCAGAGGGTCAGCAGCAGGGCGGCGCCCCCGGCCAGCAGGCCCCACTCGGCGAAGAGCGTCAGGAAGACGTTGTGGGTCAGCCCCACGGCGTGCCGCTGGTGCACCAGCCACGGCCGCCCCGCGACGGGCGCACGCACGGGAAACGCGTGTCGGTAGTTGCCGGGTCCGATGCCGAGCGGCGTGTCGGCCACCGTCGCCACCGCGGTCGACCAGAGCATCGGGCGCGAGAAGGCGTGGTCATCGTCGAGGTGCTGCACGCGGTCGCGGAGCGGATTGGGGATGACCGTCAGCAACGCGAGAGCCACCCCCACCGCCACCAGGGTGGGCAGCGCGCGACGCCGCAGGCCGAGCACGACCAGGACCGCGAGGAGTGCCGCGACGGCGCCGCGGGACTGGGTCGCCAGCAGGATCGGCAGGACCAGCGGGAGCAGCAACAGCGTGCGTCGGCGCCACCGATCGAAGGCCGCCAGCGCCAGGGCCGCCGCACCCACCGTGGCGCCCAGCAGGTTGGGGTTGCCGAGGCTGCCGAGGGCGCGCGGGCTGCCCGCGCCGACGACCTGCAGCCCCTCGACCACACCCAGGACCGCCAGGCCCTGCACGGCGATCACCCCGAGCAGGATCGCGGTGAGCCGTCGACGGGTGCTTCGCGAGCGCGCGGCGCCGTCGTCGGGCCCGGGCAGCAGGGCCAGCGCCGTGAGCCACAAGGCGGCGTGGGCCAGGCCCGTCGCGAAGGTGAGCAGCATCGGTTCCAGGGGGAAACGCTGGGAGCCGACGAAGATCGCCACGAGACCCGAGACCAGCACCGCCACCGCCGCCGCCGTGGGCGCGCGTGGCACGACGAGCCGACGCAGCCCCAGGGAGGTGGCCACGAGCAGGGCCACTCCGATCAGGTAGCCGGGCGCCATGCTGCGCGCGTAGCCGGGCGTCGCCGGATGCACGACGAGCAGCAGCCCGAGCACCAGCCAGGGCCAGGAGCTCCACCGCGCGAGGGCCGGATCGGACGACCCGGTCCCCGGCCGCGCAGCGCCCGGAGCACCGTTCCGGGTGGCCAGGGCGACGGGGGCGGCCGGCGCCGTCACCTGACGCTCTCGGCCAGGAGCCGGGACCATTCGGCGGGCAGCGTGCTGCTCTCGCCCTGCATGCGGAGCCGGCGCAGGCCCGCCCCCGGACCGATGAGGCGCGCTCGACGCAGCGCGTCGTGCAGGCCGGGACCGGTCGGCGTCATGCCCTGCCGCGGCCCGGATGCGGCGAGCAGCGCGGGGAGCCAGCGCAGTGCCGTCGGGCCTTCATCCAGGAGTCGCTGCGCCAGATCCATGGACAGCAGGTCCCGGTCCAGGCTGCTCAGGTCGGCGAGCGCTTCCCCGCGGACGCGCCGGGGTGGCTGCTCGAGACCGGCCACGACCTGACGCGCGATCCAGGTCTCGAGGCGGTGCGGGGCCAGGACGGACACCTCGTCCAGCCGCGCTCGGGCCACGAGCAGGGCGGCGGCGCGGTCCTCGTCGGAGCGTTGCACGTCCGCGGCCAGTCCCAGGGCGCCGAGCCAGCGGGTCAGGGCGGACTCGAACGGATCGCGCGCGAGATCGACGTCCTCCTCGTGACCGGCGAGCCAACGACCAAAGAGGTGCCCCGTGGGACCGACGAAATCGGGCGTGGCGGGCAGGGCCGCCCAGCGCTCGGCGGCCCGCGCCGGGGACTCGACCAGGAGCGACAGCGCCGCGCGGCGCACGGCGTGTTCCGGGCTTGCCGCCTCACCGCGCAACGCGGCCTGCGCGGCAGTTTGGAAGGCCTCGTGGTCCCCGGCCAGCAACGCGTTCAGCGCACGGGCCTCCCGGCGGGCGGCCTCCTCGGCCGGGTCGCGGGCGGGGAGCAGCCCCGGGCGCGCGACGACCTCGTCGTACACGTGGCGCACCAGGGCCTGACGACCGAGATCGTTCAGCGTGTCGAACCCATCCACGAATTCCTCGCGGTCCTCCCGGGCACGGAAGGACCCCGCGAGGTCGAGCGCGCACCCCGCCGCGCGGACGAGTTCCTCGAGTTCCAGGGTCTCGGGCACCTCGATGCGCGCGCCCACGCCGAGCGGCGCGGTGGCCAGCAGCAGCGACGCGCCCACGCGGTCGGCCGCCAGCCGCCAGCGCGCGATCTCCTCCACGACCAGCGCCGGATCGAGATCCCGTTGGATGCGCTGCGCCACGGAGCCGGACGGGCGCACCGGATCCACGCCCGGGAACCAGTCGAGTCCCCCGACCACGAGCACGACGGCCCGCAGCCGCCCTCCGGCCGCGCGCAGCAGCACCGTGGGGTCGGGCGACGGCACGAACGCCCGGTGGTGCATCCAGCGCGTGTCGGTGATCACGCCGGTGGACTCGAAGACGCGCTCCAGGGAAGCGACGAGAGTCGCTCCGGGGCCGAGCCCACCGCTGTCCACCAGCAGGATCGCGGAGCCCTTCGGTACGACGACGGCATCGCCGGCCAAGGCCTCGCCCAGGCGCGACGGCGCCGGACCCGCCGGCACCAGACCGGTGGCGACGGCGAGCACGACGAGCAGGCCGGCGTACAGGCGCACCGTCCCCGTCGAGGTCCCGCGCGTGCCGGCCCGATGAGCGGGCCCGTTCGATGCGTTCAAGGGTGGGCGTCCGGTGCGACACCCCTCCCTCCCCAGGGATTGACCGCGAGAGGATACGGAGTGTCCCGCCGAAGTGCCCCACCGAGTCGGTGGAAGTCACAGGCGGCGCGCGCGGATCCGCGAGAAGCTGTCGCGACGACCGCGACAACCGGGAGCGCACGGCTACGGCACGTACGCCTGGAGGCCGTTGCTGGCGGCGAATCCCAGCACGCCGACCTCGTCGCTGATCCACCACTGGAACCACACGGCCACGCCCTGTGGCACGCCCGGCGGCCAGATCGCGGGGATGTCGAGCTTGCCCAGCCCGTCGGTGGTTGCGCCGATCAGCAGGTCCACCGACGGCACCAGCGTGCCGCCCTTGAACGGCGCGAACAGCGATGAGAAGCCGACCACCAGCGTGGCCGGCGCGTTGGCCTTGGCGCGCGACAGCTGCAGCTCGATGAGCGCGTTGTCGACCAGGATGCCCTCGGCCTCCAGGCGCGGCTTGTTGTTGCTGAAAAGCAGTCCGAAGCCGAGGTCGAACCAGGGGCCGTCCTCCAGCGACAGGAGCCAGATCCCGCCGGCGTCGTCGTCATCGTTCTCGCCGGGCGTGCCGACGACGAACTCGAGAGTACCGTCGTTGTCGAGCACGCTGATCTGGGCCTCGAGCTGGCCGAAGCTCGCGCCGAGCACGATCAGCTCGGCGGCGCCGTCCCCATCGGCGTCGAAGGCCGAGACCAGGCGTGGCGCGGCGGGCAGGGTCACGTCGCTGATCGTGAAGCTCAGCGCGCTGCCCATGCCCGGCGCGTTGCCGGCAGCGGTGGCGGCGCGAGTCCCGGCGAGGGTGCCGGCGAGGGTCACAGCGACGGTGCCGGGCGGCGGAGTGAGCGCGGTCAGGAAGACCGCCGCGGCGAGCACCGCGGGCAGCCTCGCCATCCTCTGCGTGTGGGTCGGATGCATGCGTGCCACAACTCCAGGCG